>JBEBJW010000129.1:0-10078 GCA_040079715.1 Myxococcota bacterium
GCCCACCCGAGCGTCACCGCGGTCGACGCCCCCGCACCGGTGGGCGGGGGGCTCGGTGCGGGCCGGTGGCGACCACCGCGAACGTCACGATCGGGGCGACCGCGAGCAGCGCCATCGCGCCGCCGTACACCCGGAGCCGGGCCACGGCGGGCCCGTCGTGGAGCCGGGCCGCGACCGCCGCCGCGACGAGCGCGATCAACGCGCCTTGCCACAGCGAGTGCGCCAGGGTCACCGCCAGGATCGGGATCATCGGTCCTCCAGGTTCACAGCTTCGCCGGTCGGCCACGCGTTGTCAACGAAGACTTTCGTACACCACCATTCGTAGCCTACGGAGCGAGCGCCCGCGCGGCTCGCTCGAGGTTGCTCCGGGCGGCCGCTCCGTACCGGGCGGTGAACCACGCGGTGTGGAACGGGGTCGGGCACGCGAGGAGCTTCGCGAGGAACGCGCCACGTCCGGCCCGGAACATCGGCTCCGGCGCGACCGGGGCGTATTCGCGCGCGATCGCCGCCTCGTACGCGTCGTAGACGTCCGGGGCCGCGCCGAGGATCGCGAGATCGCAGTCGAGGAACAGCGCGGTGTCGGGATCGTCGTCGATCGCGCCGCCGCCGACGTGGGTCGCGGTCGCGAGGACCAGCGCCGCGGTCCGATCGGCGTCCGCGCCCAGGCGCGCCGCCCACTCCCGCCCCAGATCGGCGCTGCGAGCCTCGTTGTCGGTCCGGGCCACGTCGTACACCGCGTCGTGGGCCAGCACCGCCGCGAACACGTCGACGGGCCGACGCCAGCCAGGACCACTGGCCACCGCGGCGTACTCCCGGGCCACGTTCACCACGTGGTCCACCGTGTGGTAGTGCCGTCCCGGCGAGCCGTACGCCCGGATCACCTCGACCGCGAGGTCCTCCTCGAGGATCACGGCTGGCGGCGCGCACGCGGCCAGCGCCCGGTGTACCTCCCGCTCCGACATCTCGGCCTCCGCGACCACGATACCCTCGCCCACGGCTGCGCGAGCCGATGCCGAGCGGACCGGACCCGGCTACACCGGCCGGGTCCAGTCCGCGGAGGTCCCCCATCCCGTCCCACGCCGAGGTCGACGAGGTCGCGTGGCTGCGCGTGGTCGCGGTGGATCGGCGCGGCGCGTGGCTCGACGCGGGGTGGACGACCGATCTCGCGCTGCCGCGGACCGAGTGGACCGCCGACCTCGCGATCGGCGACCGCGCGCTGGTGATCGTCCACCGCGACGCTGGGGGTCCTGTCGCGTCGATGAAGCTGAATGAGCGGATCGCCGAGGCGTCCGTCGGGCTGCGGGTCGGCGCGAAGGTGTCGCTGGTCGTCGCCCGGACGTCGGATCTCGGGGTGGTGGTGGTGGTCGATCACCGGTTCTGGGGCCTGATCTTCGCCGATCGCCTGTTCCGCCCGCTCCGGGTCGGGCAGCGCCTCGACGGGTGGGTCGAGCAGGTCCGGGACGACGGGAAGCTCGACATCACCCTCCGCGAGCGCGGCTACGCGGCGGTCGATCCCCTCACCGACCGGATCCTCGACCGGCTGAAGGCGAGCCGCGGGTTCCTCGCGGTGGGCGATCACAGCACCCCCGACGCGATCCGCGACGCGTTCGGCGTGAGCAAGAAGCAGTTCAAGCAGGCCGTCGGGGCGCTGTTCAAGCGGCGACGGATCACGCTCGAGGCGGACGGGATCCGACTCGTGCCCGGCACCGAAGGCCAGTAGTCGCGCCCGCGACGCCGCCTCGGCCCGCGATCCACGCGCCCGGTTCGCCACCCGGACGAAATCTGTCCACCCAACAGGCTACCGTACGGAGGTGTCGGGGTGGTTCGACTGGCTGGACGATCGGATCGGCGCGCTGCGGGCGGGCCGGCGGGTCCTCGTGTTGTGTCGGACCCGCACCACCCTGTCGCTGGTGCGCCGGTGGGCTGCCCGTCGCGGCGGGATCCTCGGGCTCGAGGCCGCCACCCCGAACGGCCTGTCGCAGCAGGTCCGTCAGGAGCCGCTGCTGGCCCTGGGCGTGGTCCGGGGGGGCCCGGGATCTCCGCGCGTCGGTGACGTGGTCCCGCGGACCACCGCGATCGGCCGCCGGATCGACGGGCGACCTGGGCTCTCCGGCAGCGCCCAGCGGTGGGTCCAGCACGCGCGGTGGCTGCGGGTCGCCGGCGTGGCAGCGGACGTGCCGGGCTGGCTCGAGGAGCTGGTCGACACGGGCTGGGGCCACGACGACGAGGAGGACGCGCTGCTGGCGCTGATCACCGCCGCGCGCGCCCGCGGTCGGAAGCTGACCGCGTCGGCCACCTGGGATCGGGTGGTCGCGGTGGGGTTCGATCGCGTCCCGACGGTGCTCGCCCCGTGGGAGTCGGTGGTGGTCCGCGCCCTGACCGGCAAGCCGCCGGTGCCGATCCCGTTCACCGCGGGGACGCTCCCGGCGATCGCGGTCCCGGACGTGGTCGCCGAGGTCCGGCTCGCGGTGTCCCTCGCCGCGCGCGACCCGGACGGGACGCTGATCCTCGTCACCGACACCGCCACCGCCCGGCGGGTCCGCGACGCCCTCGCCCGGAGCCGGATCCCGTGCGCGTGGCGCGACACCGAGGTCCTCGCGGTCCACGAGCTGGCGAGCGCGGTCCGCCGGTGCGCCCCGTGGTTCGCCGACGCGCCGGATCCGCCGATCGCGGCCGGAGACCTCGCGTTCGTGCTGGCTCGGATCTCGCTCCGCCGGCTCCATCCGGCCGCCGCGGCCGCGCTCCGGGCGCTGCTCGGTCCGGTGGGCCTCGACCCGGACGCGATCCCGCTGCGTCGTCGGTCGGTGATCGAGGTGCTCGAGCGGACCCGCCTGCTCGACGGGCCGCTGTCCGGGTGGATCGCGCGGCTGGTCGCGCTGATCGCGGAGCTCGCCTCGACCGAGCCTCGGATCGCGGTCGCGGCCGCCGAGGTGGTGGTGCGGCTCGAGCTGCTCCGCGCATCGCTCGAGGCGCGCCCGTTCGACGAGGTCCTCGCTGAGACGGTCGGGGCGCCGCTCGCGTTCGACGCGGACGACTTCGAGGACGCGCTCGCGACCCTGCTCGGCGACGCGATCGCGACGGTGGCCGCGCCGCCCGGGAACACCCTCGGCGCGGTGAAGCGGTACCTCGTGGCGAGCCGGATCCGGGTCCACGACGACCCCGTCGCCTGCGCGATCCTCGGCGCGCTCCGGGATCGAGCCGACTGGCCGGCGCAACCGTCCCACGTCCACCACGCGCTGTCCGGTGCCCACGATCCGGGTCGGCTGTCCGACGGCGTTGACGTGGTCGCGGTCGACGACTGGGACGGACGGCCGTGCCGCCGGCTGATCGTGCTCGATGTGCACGATCACGGCCTCGCCCGGCGGACCGCGCCGGACCCGCTCCTGACGGACGACCAGATCCTCGGCCTCGCCGCCTGCTCCGGTCGGGCGCTGGTCGAGGAGCGGCTGGCCCAGGTCCACCGCGCCGCCGCCGTCGCCGGCGAGATCGTCGCGATCGTCACCCGCAGAGACGCAGGCGGGCGCGAAGTCGTGCCCCCGATCCAGCTCGACCTGCGGTTCTCGGATCCGGCGGACGGGGCAGAGGGCCGCTCGTCCTACGGGTTCGGGATCCCGGTCCCCGAGCACGCCGAGCTCGTCCTCGAGCCGGTGACCGGGTTCGATGTGCGCGACGCGCCAGCGCCTCCGGAGGACCCCGACCCGGTGGTGGTCCACCTCGCGGTCCAGGCGACCGCCGAATGGTACCGCGAGGGACGCGGACCGATCCCGCCGATGCCGGAGCCCCGAACGAACGCCGCGATCGGGCGAGCGTCCTCTCCGCCGGCGACCCTCGCCGATCAGCGTGACCGGGAGCGGCCGTACGCCCCCGCGTTCGTGCTGCCGTACTTCGGGCACGCCGAGGGGGTCGCCGAGGCCGCGTTGCCGAGCGGGCGCGCCCAGTCGGTGTCGCGGCTGCTGCGCCCCCTCGCCCACTGCGCGTACCAGGCGTTCGCCCGCGCGATCCTCGACGTGCGCGACCCGGTCCAGCTCGACGAGGACCTCGATCCGCGCGAGATCGGGACCGCGGTCCACAAGGCGCTCGAGACGGCGGGTCCGGACGTCCGGTGGCGGGGCGATCGCGACCGGCCGGTCGACCTGGACGCGCTGGTGACCAAGCTCCGCGACGCGACCGATCGGGCGTTCGGCGAGGCCCTGCGCGAGCTCGGGGCGCTGTCCGAGGCGCGGCGGGCGTCGGCGGACGGTCAACGGGAGCGGTGGAACGCCCACTGGCCCGCGTACGTCCAGTCGCGCACGATGTCGCCGGGCGCGTCGGACCAGGTGATCGACCACCACCCGCTGCTCCCGCTCGCGGTCGACCTGTTCCGGCGCGCGGTCCCCGCCGGAGCGCGGCTGCCGGATCGAGCGATCCGCGGCTGGCTCGCGTGGGCGGCGAAGATGCCGCCCGCGGACTGGGTCCGGACCGCGCCGGACGTGCTGCTCCGGTCTGGGGAGCGGGACGCGCTGCCGTCGGCGTGCCTGCCGGACCTCCCGGGCCTCGCGACCCACCGCGAGATCCTCGGGTTGCACCAGGCGATCGTCGACACCCAGCGCCGGGCGGAGGCGTGGCGGATCGTGCCCCACACCTCGTTCGCCGAGGTCCCGTTCGGCGACGCAGAGGCGCTCGGGGGGGCGCCGACCGAGCCGGGCGCGCCCCCGCCGGCGCTCGACCTCGGACGGGTGGTACTGAAGCTCGGCGCCGAGGAGATCGAGCTCGTCGGGCGGATCGACCGGCTGGATCTGGTGTCGGTGCGCGGGGAGCAGCTCGCGGTGGTGGTCGACTACAAGACCGGCACCCGGATGGACGGTTGGAAGTTCCGAAAGGAGCAATCGACGCTCCGCGATCCCCAGCTGTTGGTGTACGCGATGGCGGTCGAGCGGACCGGTCGGGGCGAGCCCGGTCCCCTCGCGATCCGCGGCCACCGCGCCGCGATCGTCGCCCACGACCGGATCAAGCAGACGGTCGCCGACCCGGAGGCCGCCGGGCAGCGGACGATCGCGCCCGACACCTGGATGCCGGTCGATCCTGCCCTGCTCGCGTGGGCCGCGCGCCAGCTCGGGTCGCTGCTCGACGACGCCCGCGCCGGCCGGTGGACCCTGCGCCCCCGGCCGGACACCTGCCCGATGCTCCAGTCGTACGGCCACGACGGGTGCCCGATCGCCCGCGCCTGTCGGTTCCGCGGCCTGCCGGCGGCGCCGGTCGTCGCGGCCGAGGCGGCGGCCGAGCGCGGGGAGGAGCCCGCGTGAACCAGGTCGTCCGCGCAGCCGCCGGGTGCGGCAAGACCACCGATCTCGCCCGTAGGTACCTCGGGTTCCTCGCCCGCGGGGTGCCGGCCGAGCAGGCGATCGCGATCACCTTCACCCGAAAGGCCGCCGCCGAGCTGAAGGAGCGGGTGTCGCTCGCGCTGCGGGCCTGCCTCGACGGCCGGGAGGCGCTCGACGCGCGCGCCCGGCTCGGACGGGTGTGGTCGACCTACGCCGAGGTGGCGCCGGCCGATGTCCGGGTGGTCCGGGCGGCCCTCGCGGCGCTCCCGGACGCCCCGATCGGCACCACCGACGCGTTCGTCCAACAGCTGCTGACCGAGTTCGCGCTCGACGCCGCCCTGCCCCTGCCGGACGGGCGGAGGGTGGCGCTGGACCTGCCGATCACGCCGTCCGCCGGGATCGGCCGCGCGCTCGAGCGGGCGGCGCGGCGGCTGCTCGACCCGCCGGACGGGACCCTGGATCCCGACGTGAAGTTGCTCACTCGGTACTTCCCGCTCGGGCAGCTCCTCGGGCAGGTCGCCCGACGGACCGACCTCGACGCGTACGAGATCGCGTCGTCGACCGAGGTCCTCGGGGCGGCGGCCCGGTGGATGGCCACCGTGCTCGACGGCCTCGATCTGCGCGCGATCTACGACGTGGCCGCGCCCCACGACGAGGCGTCCTGGTCGGCCGCGCTCGATCGGTACACCAACAAGTCCGGTCAGTGGGCCGTCCCGCCGGTCGCGCGGTGGCTCGCCGCGGGCGCAGAGGTCGCGGACGCGCCGTACGCCCTGTGCGGCTGGCTCCAGGGGCTCCAGCACCGCGGGCGCAGGCTCGAGGTGAAGGCCGCGCTCGAGGACGCGGTCCGCTCGTTCGGGCCAGCAGAGTTGTCACTGTGGCAGGTTGTGGTCGCGCTCCGGTACCCGTACGACGACCCCGAGCAGGTGCGGCTCGCGGACGAGCTCCGGAGCGCGCGGTGGCGGCTCCGGCGGCAGGTCGTCGCGCGGGGGCTCGAGCAGGCCGCGCTCGCCGGCGAGCTCGGGTACGAGGAGCTGCTCGACACCGCGATCGCGCTGTGCGAGGCGGCTCCCGAGCGGCTCACGACCCGGTTCCGGGCGCTGCTCGTCGACGAGGTCCAGGACGCGGACCCGCGCCAGCTCCGGCTGTACGAGGCGTTGGCCCGCCTGCCGGACACCACCGGGTACTTCGTCGGCGACGCCCGTCAGAGCATCTACCTGTTCCGCGGAGCAGAGCCGGACGGGATCCGCGCGATCGAGGAGCGCGGCCGGGCCGCCGGGGTGGCGCCGATCGACCTCACGGTGAACCGCCGGAGCGCCCCGCTGCTGGTCGAGGCCCAGCGCGGCCTGTTCGCGGCGCTCGAGCCGGCGATGCGGCTGCACCGGTGGCGCCCGATCGCCGATCTCGACGGCCTCGCGTCGGACCCCACGAACGCCGACCGGGCGCTGGATCCGGCGTTCCACGCGCGCCCCGAGCCGGTGTGGGTGGTGGTACCGACCCCCGGCGACAAGGTTTCGGACGAGGAGCTCGACGATCGAGCGCTCGCCGCGTTCGTCGGCCGGGTCGAGGCCGCGCGGCGCGAGCCGGGGCACCACGCCGACACCGCCGCGGTCCTCGCGCCGACCTGGGCGCTGGCGGGGCGGGCCTGCCGCCGGATCCGGGAGTGGGCCGGCCGGTCCGACGCGGCGTTCGTCGAGGGGACGCCGGGCCAGGCCGGCGGGCGGGTGGCGGACGACCTCGCGCTGTGGCTCCGCGCGTTGCTCGATCGGGGCGACGACGCCGCGTGGCTCGGGCTGTGGAAGCACCCGTCGGTCGGGCTGTCCGACGGCGGGCTCGCCCGGATCAAGGCCGGCGTCGGGCTGATCGCCAGCGAGGGCGTCGAGCCGCAGCCGTACTGGCGCTACCCCGGGTACGCGACCGAGGCGGAGGCGCTGGGGCCCCCGCACGATCCCGCCGACGTGCTCGCGTACTCCCGCGCCCGCGGGCCCCTCCGGGACGCGATCGACCGGATCGGTCGCGGATCCACCTCGGCGGTGATCGACGGGCTGTGCGCGGCCCTGGGGTGGCGCACCGTGCTCGCCGCCGGGCCCGGGGGCCTCGACGACGTGGCGGAGCTCGAGGTCCTGCTCGACTGGATCCGCGACCACGACACCGACGGCCGCTCCGCCGACGCGATCCTCGCCCTGTTCGACGACGACCGCGCGGATCGGCCCCACGTCCACGTCGAGCGCCCGCCGGGGCACGTCGCGTGCACCACGGTGTTCCAGGCGAAGGGGCTCGCGTGGGACCACGTGGCGGTGCTGCGCCCCGGGCGCCACTCCCGGCTCGACCCGACCCGCGATCACGAAGACGGGTGGATGGAGTTCGACGGGCGCCGGGTCCGGCTCGAGGGGCTCCAGTTCGATCCGCGGGGCGGCCTGCTGCCGTTCAAGGACCCGCTCGGTCGGCTCGCGGCGCGGATCCACGGCGTCCGGTACACCGAGGAGGCCGCCCGGCTCGTGTACGTCGCGATCACCCGCGCCCGCCGATCGGTGACGCTCGGCCTGGCGGTCGGCCCGCGCCGGAAGGGCGACGAGCCGCGCCTGTCGGACGTCCTCGCCGCGGCGTGGCTCCGGACCGAGCCGCCGCTGCCGGGGGTGGCGCAAGTCCCGGTCGGACCGGCCCCGGCTCCGGGTCCGCCCCCGCTCGGGCACGCGAGACCGTCCGGGCGGGCGATCCCGCGGCACCGCCCGTGGGTCCGCACCTGGCTCGAGCGCGCGCCGTCGAGCCTCGGGGCCCACCTCGAGCCCGAGGTCCGGGCGAGCCACGCCGAGGCCGTGGTCCACCGGATCCGCCTCGCGAACGGCCTCCACCTCGGGCGGGCGCCGATCGCGCCGCCGGGCACCGATCCGGCGACCGGGGATCCCCTCCCCGGCCACCCGCTGTCGCACCTCGGGCCGGTCGACTGGGGCAACCTGATCCACGGGTGGTTCGCCGACTGGCGGTTCGGCGGGCCGATCGATCCGGCGGCGATCGACCGGTACCTCGAGTCCGAGTGGGGCGGGACGCACCCGGACGCCGCGGGGTGGATCGCCGCGGTGTGCGATCAGCTCGCCGCGGTCGGTGGGCCGGTGTGGCGGTGGGTCACCGAGCCCGGGGCGAAGCTGATGTTCGAGCACGCGCTGCTCGGGATCGGCTGGCAGCGCGACGAGGAGGTCCTGCTTTCCGGCCGGATGGACCTGCTGATCGACCACGGCGGCAACCGGCTGTCGGTGGTCGACTTCAAGGCGGGGGCGTCGGTCCCGACCGGCTGGGACGGGCTCGCCGACGCGGCCTCGCTGAAGTCGTACGCGTTCCAGCTCCACGCGTACGCCGACGCGCTCCGGCGGCTCGGTCGGACCGTCGACACCGTCGCGCTGTGGTTCGTCCGCAGCGGCACGTCGGTCCGCTGGACCCCGTGATCCCGTCGCGGATCGCGGTCGCGGATCAGGCGGACAAATTTTGGCTCCCCCCCGCAGTACATCCCTCGCACGATGCGGATCCTCCACACCAGTGACTGGCACCTCGGGCGAACGCTGCACGGGCACTCCCGCGCCGCCGAGCACGAGGCGTTCCTCGACGAGCTGGTCGACGTCGCCACCGACGTCGACCTGGTGCTGATCTCGGGCGACGTGTTCGAGACCACGAACCCCCCGATCGAAGCCGAGGAGCTGCTGTTCGACGCGCTCGCTCGGCTCGGCGACGGCGGCCGACGCGCGGTCGTCGTGATCGCCGGCAACCACGACTCGCCCGACCGACTGAAGGCGCCGGGCCCCCTCACCGCCAGCCACGCGGTGTGGATCCTCGGTCGACCGGGCGACGTCCCGCGACCGCGCCGCCCGTCGGAGCCGGGCGTGCGCCTGGCCGAGGGCCGGCCGTCGGTGCTGGTCCTCGATCTGCCGTGCGGCGAGCGGGCGGTGGTCGCGGCGGTGCCGTACCCGAGCGAGGCGCGCCTGCGGCAGATGCTGTCGCCGGTGCTCGACGAGCGCTCCGTCCAGGCCGCGTACGAGCAGCGGATCGCCGGGCTGTTCGCCGAGCTGTCGGCGAGCTTCCGGCCCGAGGCGGTCAACCTCGCCACCAGCCACCTCGCCGTGTCGTCGTGCATGCCGTCGTCGTCCGAGCGGGCGCTGATCGGCGGGGCGTGGCAGGTCGCGGGGTCGGTGCTCCCGGCCGGCGCGCAGTACACCGCCCTCGGTCACCTCCACCTCGCGCAGCAGGTGCCGGACGCGCCGTCGCTCGCGCGGTACGCCGGCGCGCCGCTGGCGATGCGGTTCTCCGAGCGGGACTTCCCGAGGAACCACGTGCTGATCGACGTGGCGCCCGGAGGCGCTCCGGCGGTCGAGCTGGTGCCGATCAGCGCCGGCCGCCCGCTGGTCGAGTGGACGGTCCAGTCGCTCGAGGAGGTCGAGCGCGGCGTGGCCGACGGCCTCCACCCGAACGCGTTCGTCGACCTGCGCCTCCGGGTCGACGCGCGGCTGACCCACGCCGAGGTGGCGCGGATCAAGCGCCTCCCGCGCGACTTCGTGCGGATCCGCACGATCCTGCCGGAGTCGGTGGTCACCCCGCTGTTGGATCCGGCGCGGCGGCGCGAGCTGCCGTTGAACGACCTGTTCACCGCGTTCTACCGCGATCAGACCGGCCACGAGCCCGAGGCGGAGCTGACCACTCTGCTGCTCGAGCTCGCGTCGAACCCGGAGCCGGGTGACGAGCGGGCGGTGGGGTAGCCGATGCGACCGCTCGAGCTCGCCGTCGGCGGGCTGCAC
>JBEBJW010000130.1:0-10029 GCA_040079715.1 Myxococcota bacterium
CCCGGCGCCGCGCGACCCGGGCCCACAGCGCGTCCCGCAGCGCCGAACCGCGGACCGGATCGGTCGCGCTCGCCCGCGCCGCGTGGGCGGCGGCGATCGACGACGGCGTCCCGGCCGCGGTGAACACGTAGCTTCGGGCGGCCACCCGCAACCCCGCGAGGCCCGGGTGGTCCGACACCGCGAACCCGCCCACCCCGCCGAGGGCCTTGCTGAACGTCCCGGTGATCACGTCGGGTGCGACGCCGAGCTCCTCCGCGACCCCGAGCCCGCGCAGGCCGTACGCCCCGAACGCGTGGGCCTCGTCCACCAACAACGCTGCCCGCCCGCGACACACCGCGGCGAAGTCGGGGAGGGGAGCCGTGTCGCCGCCGATCGAGTACAGCCCCTCCACCGCGACCACCGTGGGGCGCCCGTCGAGCCGGGCCAGCCGCCGGTCGAGGTCGGCCGGATCGTTGTGGCGGACCACGAACAGGTCGGCGCCGGACAGGCGCGCGCCGTCGAACAGGCTCGCGTGGGCCTCGGCGTCGAGCACCACCGCGTCGCCCGGGCCGACCAAGCCGCTGATCACGCCGAGGTTGGCCTGGTAGCCGGTGGTGAACGCGACCGCGTGACTGCGCCCGAACGCTACCGCGAACGCCGATTCCAGGGCGCGGTGCGCCGAGGTCGTCCCGTTGGCGACCCGGGAGCCCGTCGTCCCGGCCGATCCGACGCCGCGCGCGGCAGCGACGACCTCCGGATCGAACGACAGGCCGAGGTAGTCGTTGGCACCGAGCATCGCGACCGACCGGCCGCCGATCCGCGCGACGCCGGGGCCGATCGGGTCCGCGACCGCGCCGAGGCCGGCAGGGACGCGGTCGGCCAGGGTGACCAGGCGATCGAGGGGGTTCACGGGCGCCTCCCCGCGGCGCGGGCTCGCCCGAGCTCGGCCTGGGCGAGGGTTCGGGCCCCGCCGATGCGCGGGCGCAGCGTCCCGGCGAGGTACCTGTCGCGGGCCTCGGATCGTCGCAGCTTCCCGCTGGACGTCTTCGGCAGGGTCCGCGGCGGGACCACCTCCACCCGGACCTGGAGCCCCGTCGCGTCCTGCACCGCCCGCGAGACCGCGGAGTAGAACCGCGCCTCCGCGGCGTCGGCCTCCACGATCAACACCGCCACTTCCCCTCCGTCGCCGGGCACCGCGAACGCGGCCGCGCCGCCCGGCCGCACCCCGTCGACCGCGCACGCCGCGCGCTCGAGGTCGTGGGGGTGGTGGTTGCGCCCGCGGACGATGATCAGGTCCTTGAGCCGACCGCAGACGAACAGCTCGCCGTCGCGCACGAAGCCGAGATCGCCGGTCCGCAGCGCACCGTCGGTGGTGACCGACGGACCTCGGGCGACGATCTCGCCGACCACGCCCTCGTCGACGGTTCGGCCGTCGGGGGCCTCGATCCGGACGGTGTGGTCCGGGAGCGGGCCACCGCACCCGACGAACCCGCGCTCCACCACCAGCCCCCGACCGGGTGGCGGCAGCGTGACGGCGAGGGTGTGCTCGGCCAGGCCGTAGCAGGGGAGGAACGCGGACTCCCGGAAGCCGGAACCGGCGAACGCGGCCGCGAACCGGCGGAGGGTGGACCCGTCGATCGGCTCGGCCCCGCAACCGGCTACCCGCCAGCACGACAGGTCCAGTCGCGATCGGCCCTCCGGGCTCGTCCGTCGCTCGACCAGATCGTACGCGAAGTTGGGCGCGATCGAGATCGTGGCCCGGTACCGGTCGATGGTCCCGAGCCAGCTCGCCGGGCGCTTCAGGAACGCCAGCGGGTGCTGCAGCGCCAGTCGCGCGTCGATCCACAGCGCGCCGAGCGTGTGCCCGACCAGACCCATGTCGTGGTACAGCGGCAGCCAGCTCGCGATCACGTCGGCCGGGCCGGCGCCGAGCCCGCGGGTGAACGCCCCGACGTTGGCCTCCAGGTGTTCGGGCCGAACCACCACGACCTTCGGTCGGCTGGTGCTGCCCGAGGTGAGCTGGAGCAGCGCGGGTCGTCGCGGATCGGGCGGGGCGCGGAGAGGCGGTCCGTCGAGGTCGTCGACGGTGAGGATCGCGCGGAGCGCGTCGGACTCGAGGTGCAGGGCGGGCGCCACCCGTCGGACCTCGCGATCGACGAGGACGAACCGGGCCCGCGTGGATCGGACCGCGTGCCCTGCGAGCTCGCACCACCCGTCCAGCGCCTCGAGGCCGGTCGGCGGGTACATCGGCGCTGGGATCCCGCCGGCCAGGGTCACCCCGAGGAACGCCTCGAGGAACGGGCGGCCGTGGGGGATCGCCAGCCCGACCGGGTCGCCCGCGGCCAGGCCGTCCCGCGCGAGCGCCCCGGCGATGCGCTCGGCCCTCGCCCCCAGGGTCGACCACGGCACGAACGGCGTGTCCGGCCCGTCGACGAACCACACCCCGCCGGTCCGCGAGGCGTCCAGTCGGGCGCCGATCACGGCCCGATCCGGCGGTGGAGCTGGTCGACCATCTGGCCGAACGTCCGGACCTGGACCAGCTCGTTGAGCGGGATCTCCACCCCGTGCCGGTCCTCGAGGTCGGCGACCAGCTCGAGGATCTCGGCGGAGTCGAGGCCGAGCTGACGCAGCGAGTCCGCCTCGTCGGAAGACGGGTGGCCGCGCCGGGCCAGGTGGGCGCGCAGCTCGGCGGCGAGGGTGTCGCGGGTCGATGGTTCCATCGTGGGCTCCGGGTCGGCGGTGGCTGTCGCGGACGGACAGACGCGATGAAGTCGCGCTCGAACCGACCGTAGCCCGCGGCTCAGCCTCGACCTCGACCCGCCGTGTCGCACGACCTGACAGCGGGTGGTCAGGTCGGTCGCCGAGAGCCCGGCTCGACCCGTCGGACGTGGCCGGGTGGCAGGGACCGGAACCGGGCGTGGCAGGGCGAACCGTGACGGGCTCGGGTTCGTGGAGGTCGCGCGCGACGTTCGGAGCGAGTGGGCGACCGGTTCGGGTACGGTGATCGAGGGGCGCGCGAGAGGTCGGGTATGGTCAGGGTGGTGATCGCGGCGCTGGTGGCGGCGGTGGTCGGGTGTGACGGGGGCGACGACAAGGACGACGAGGGGGCGGTCGACGCGGACGGCGACGCGGACACGGACAGCGACGCGGACGCTGACAGCGACGCCGACACGGACGCTGACAGCGACGCCGACACGGACTCGGACACGGACAGCGACGCAGACACGGACCCGCTCGCCGGCGAGGGCATCGTGGTCGTGTACGCGTCGATCCCGGACGACAACACGATCGCCGCGGTGGCGTTCGAGCGGGCGCAGACGACGACCTCCAGCGGATGCACCTCGCTCGGGGTCGTGGACGGGTGCGAGCTCAGGGACTGTCCGTCGCCGTACGCGACGACGACCGGCCCCCCGTCGGACGCGGTGTCCGCCGGCGACGTGACGATCGACATCGACGGCCGGAGCGCGTTCACCCTCGGCTGGGACGCGGCGACGCTCGACTACGAGATCGGGTTCGACACCCGCGCGGACTTCTCCGGCGGCGAGCTCGTGACCGTCGCGGCGGTCGGAGACGTGGCGCCGGGGTTCACCGTCGACGTGGATGCGCCCGCGGCGACGCGGTGGACGGGGCCGCCGATGCCGTCGCCGGACCAGGTGGCGCCGGTCGACGTCGACGTCCCGTTCGACCTCGTGTGGGACCCGGTGTCGCCGGGGACGCTGGTGGTCGACCTCCAGCGGTTCGACGACCCCACCCAGATCTTCCACGGCGTGAGCTGCGACTTCGACCCGACGGTGGGCTCGGGCTCGGTCTCGGTCGCCGCGATGGCCCACCTCGGGCGGGGCACCGGTTCGGTGTCGGCCACGATGGTGAGCCGGGCGAACGTCGTCGCGATCGACGGCCTCGGCGCCGTCTGGTCGACCGACGTGTTGCTCGCGAGCGACCTGTCCGTCCCGGGCGGCATCGCGTTCTGGGACGCGTCGTTCGACTAGTCGCGGGCGGTTAGGGGTCACGGGGAGCACCGATGGACCCGACGCCGCCTCGCCCGATGCATCCGTTCCACCGCACCGAGCTCGTCGTGGGCGGGCCGGGGTTCGATCGCCTCGCCGCCGCCAGCGCGTGCGTGATCGGCCTCGGGGGCGTCGGCGGGCACGCCGCGGACGCGCTCGCCCGGTCCGGGATCGGGCGCCTCGTGTTCGTCGACTTCGACAAGGTGTGCATCACCAACGTCAACCGCCAGCTCCTCGCCACCCGCGGCACGGTCCGCCAGTTCAAGGCCCAGCTGATGGCCGAGCGGGCTCGCCAGATCAACGCCCGGGCCGACGTGACCGCGCTCGACCTGTTCTACGACGCCGACAGCTCGGCCGCGATCCTCGGCCAGGGCTACGACATCGTGCTCGACTGCATCGACAACATGACCGCGAAGGTCCACCTGTTGACCACCTGCGTCCAGCGCGGCCAGTACGTGGTGTCGTCGATGGGGGCGGGCGGTCGGATCGACCCGACCCGGATCCGGGTGTCCGACGTGTCCGAGACCCACGGGGACGGGTTCGCCCGCCTGGTCCGCGATCTGCTGCGCCAGAACGGCGTCGCGTCGGGGATCCCGTGCGTGTGGTCCGACGAGAAGGCGCGGGACCTCGACGAGGCCGCCGAGGCGTCGTTCCACTGCATCTGCCCGGACAAGGACCTCAAGTCCCGCCACGCGTGCGAGCGCCGTCACCAGGTGCAGGGCACCGTGGCGTGGATCCCGGCGATGTTCGGGCTGACGATGGCCGGCGTGGCGGTCAACCACGTCCTCGGGCGCGACCTCGAGGACCGCATCACGACCGCGAGCAAGCGGCGCACGCGCCCGGCGCCGAAGATCGGGCGGGCCCGCAAGAAGGAGCTCACCGCGGCGGCCGAGCGGAGCTGACCGGGCGCCGAGCGCGGGATCGGTCAGCCGATGTCGATGTCGTGGGCGCGATCCGGGCCGGACCGCGGCAGGGCTACGGTCAGCACGCCGTCTTCGAGCCGGGCGGTGATCCCCTCGGCCCGGACCTGGAACGGCACGAGGAACTCCCGCTGGAACGCGCCGACCTCGCGCTCGGCGACCCGCGCCTTGCCGCCCTCGCGCGCCGCCGGCTTGTCGCCGCGGACCACGAGCCGGGAGCCGTCGAGGCGGATGTTCAGCGACGATCGCGGGACGCCGGGCACCTCGAGGATCAGCAGCCACCCGTCGTCGCGCTCGATCACGTCGACCGCCGGCTGATACCGGGCCTGGCGCCGCGCCGAGGGGAGCGACGGGTTCACGATGTCCCGCAGGATCGGGTCCTGCTCCACCAGCCGGCGGAGGTTTCGCATCGCGATGTCGGAAGGATCGGACCGCAAGGGGCACACTCCAGCGAGATGCTATAGCAGGCGATCTCGGTTCGGGGGACGAACGTGGCCGTGCGGCCGATCAGCCGTCGTGTCGATTCGATCGCGCTCGGATCCGAGCGCGACGTGCTGCCGGTGATCGCGCTGGTCGCGTCGCCCGGGCCGGTGGTCGCCGTGACCGCGAACATCCACGGCGACGAGGTCACCGGCGTCGCCGCGGTCCACGCGCTCGACGAGCAGCTCCGGGTCTCGCTCCGCGCGGGGACCGTCGTGCTGTACCCGTCGCTGAACCCCCGGGGCCTGGTCTCGCAGCAGCGGGTCCAGCCGGTCGACGGGGTCGACCTGAACCGGGTGTTCCCGGGCGACGCCGGGTCCCAGGGTGCGACGCGCCTCGCGGGCCTGCTGTGGGCGGATCTGCTCGCGCGGCGGCCGGAGGCGGTGATCGACCTGCACGCGGACTCGGCGGTGGCGATCCCGTACGCGATCGTCGACCGCGCGACCTACCACCGCGGCGAGGCCCGGGCGCGGATGGACCGGACGGTGCTCGGGATGGCGGAGGCGAGCGGCCTGACCGTGCTCCGCGAGTACCCGGAGGACCAGTACGTCCGGTTCCGGCTCGATCGGTCCCTCGCGGGCGCGATGGTGAACCACGGCTCGATCCCGGCGGTCACCCTGGAGATCGGGCCGCGGCGCGCGGTCGATCCTCGGGCGGTGCGGATCACCGTCGCGGCGGTCCTGCGGATCCTCCACCACCTGAAGCTGGTCGATCCGCCGTCGGATCCGCCGATCGCGCGGCCCGCGGGCGGTCCGTGGCGCCGCGCGGCCGCTCCGCGGGTCCAGTCGCCCGGGGTGTTCGAGCCGATGCTCGCGCCGGGCGAGTCGTTCGAGGCCGGGGCGGTGCTCGGGGTGGTCCGGGCGCTCGACGGGACGGTGCGCGAGGTGGTCCACGCCGACACCGAGGGGATCGTCGTGTCGTGGAGCGAGACCGCGTGGGTCGACGCTCGGGCGGTGCCCGGGACGATCGGCCTCGCCGAGACGGCGTAGGGCAGGGGATGAGCGCGATCACGGTCGACGGGTACAGCGAGGGCTGGCTGCGGCGCGGGTTCCCGTGGGTGTACCCGAAGGAGGTCACCGCCGGGCGCGCGCGACCGGGGGCGATGGTCGGCCTGATCGGCCCGACCGGCGCGCCGCTCGGCTCCGGGATCGCCGACGACGGGTTCGTCGCGGTCCGCCGGTTCCGCGCCGACGACGGCCCGATCGACGCCGGGTGGATCGCCGGGGTGCTCGATCGCGCCGCCGCGCTCCGCGACGTGGTCGTGCCGCCGGAGACCGACGGGTTCCGCCTGTGCAACGCCGAGTGCGACGGGTTGCCGGGGATCCGGCTCGACTGGTGGTCGCCGTTCGCGGTGATCACGATCGACCGACCGTCGCTCGCCGGGCTCGTGCCGCACGTGGTCGCGTGGCTCCGGGACCGTCGCGGCCCGCGCGGGGTCGTGCTCGCGTACCGACGGGACCCGCGGGATCCGGCGTGGGACCCGCCGGAGCCGGCGCTGGTCGACGGCCACCCGCCGCGGGGGCCGGTCCGGGTCCGCGAGCGGGGCACGCGGTTCGACGTCCTGCCGCTGACCGCGCCGGACGTGGGCCTGTACGCCGACATGCGCGAGGTGCGGGCCTGGCTCGAGCCGCACTGGGGCGGGACCCGGGTGCTGAACACGTTCGCGTACACCGGCGCGTTCTCGGTCGTCGCGGCGCGGCTCGGCGCGTCGGAGGTCGTGTCGGTCGATCTCGCGCGGCCCGCGCTCGATCGGTGCGAGCAGAACTTCGCGGCGAACGAGCTCCAGGCGTTCCCGCACGAGGTGGTGTGCGCCGACACGTTCCGCGCGCTCGATCGGTTCCGGCGCACCGGACGTCGGTTCGAACGGGTGATCCTGGACCCGCCGGCGTTCTCCCACGGCGACGGCGCGCGGTTCACCGCCGAGAAGGACTACCCCCGGCTCGTCGCCGCCGCGGCGCGGGTCCTCGACGACGGCGGGTGGCTGGTCGCCGCGTCGAACCAGGGCGACCTGTCGCCGAAGGTGTTCGACGGTCTGCTGATCGACGGCCTGCGCAAAGCCGGCTGTCAGGCCCAGATGCTCCACGCCGCGGGCCAGGCGCCGGACTTCCCGTCGGCGACCTGGTTCCCCGAGGGCCGGTACCTGAAGGTCCGGGTGCTGCGGATCACCACCCCAGCGCCGTGAGCAGCTCGCGGATCGCGTCGGTGGTGCCGACCTCGAGCGCGCGGCACACGAGGGCGTGGCCGATGCTGACCTCGAGCAGGCCGTCGATCCCGACCAGCCCGGCGAGGTTGAACCGGTCGAGGTCGTGGCCGGCGTTGACCGCGATCCCCACGTCGCGGGCGGCCTCCGCGGACCGCCACACGAGCTCCTTCTCGCGCGCCTCGTGCCGGGTGCCCCACTCCCACGCGTACGGCCCGGTGTACAGCTCGATCCGCTCGGTGCCGGTGTCGGCGAACCGGGCGATCCGGTCGGGCGCGCAGTCGGCGAAGCACGACGTTCGGATCCCCTCGGTCGCGAGGGTCCGGACGGTCCGCTTCAGCCGCTCGACCTGCGCAGGCAGCTCCCACCCGTGGTCCGAGGTGACCTCGCCGGGGGTGACCGGCACCAGGGTGCACTGGTCGGGGTGTACCCGGCGCACGAGCTCGAGCAGCAGCGGGTGATCCTCGCACTCGACGTTCAGCTCGACCAGCGGGTGGTGCGCCCGGAGGTGGGTCGCGATCTCCGGCACGTCCTCGAGCCGCACGTGGCGCTGGTCGCGCCGGGGGTGGACCGTGACGCCGTGGGCGCCGGCGGCGACCACCGTGTCGACCACCGCGAGGAGGTTCGGGATCCCGCGTCCGCGGCTGTTGCGGAGCAGCGCGTACTTGTTGATGTTCACCGACAACTTCGCCGGCATGGGTCCACTGCCCTCGGAGGGTTGGGGTGGCGTCGATCCGGGCCGCGCGGTCCGGAGGGGGGTCGACGGGAGATACCTCTGCAGGGTAGCCTAGGCGCGCCACGCTTTCCGAGTCGCGCGGCGCTGGGAGACTGAAAGTTGGGGACGGTCACCCGAACGGTCGCGTTCACGGACCTCGCGAACTACACGCAGAAGGTATCGCGCACCGATCGCGAGGGTCTGCGCAAGCTCCTGTCCGACCACGAGGGCCTGGTGGCGCCGATCGTGGAGCGGCACGGCGGGCGGATCGTGAAGAACCTGGGCGACTCGTTCATGGTGCTGTTCGACGCCGCGACCGACGGGCTGCGCGCGGCGCTCGAGATCCAGAACATGGTCACCGGGTCGGGCGGGATCTCGCTCCGGCTGGCGATGACCACCGGCGACGTTGAGGAGATCGAGGGCGACGCGTTCGGGGAGGCAGTGAACCTCGCGGCGCGGATCCTCGCCCAGACCCCGTCCGGCGAGATCTGGTTCGGCCCCGGCACCCGGGTGTGCATGAACGCCGCCGAGACGCCGTGGGAGAGCGTCGGGCGGTTCCGGCTGAAGGGGATCCCCGGCGAGAAGGAGATCTTCCGCGCGGTTCCGGCGCACAAGGCGTGGCTGCCGGAGTCGCTGATCCAGGCGGCGCGCCAGGGGATGCTGGTCCGGATCCGCCGCGGCGCGCGTCCGCCGCTGCTGCCGCCGGACCCGGTGGTGCTGCTCGAGGGGTTCGCCCCGGGCTCGCCGGCGCTGATGGAGGCGGTCGACAGCCTGCCGGTGCTGAACCCGGCGTCGCTGTGGCTGGCCGCGTACAATATCGCGCCGGAGGAGCGCAACACGTGGACCGAGTCCGGTCGCGGGCTGGTGATCGGGACGCCGGAGTCGATCGACGAGGCGATCGAAGAGGCCCAGCGCCAGGTGGCGCGCACCTCGGGGTCGGACACGATCGTGCTCGACGTGGGCGTCCAGGCGGACATCGAGCTCGTGATGTGCGGGCTCGCGCTGCCGGCGGTGCCGCTGTCGGACGTGGTGTCGAGCTACTTCTACGATCTGCTGCCGGACGGGCGGTGGGTCAACCGGTCGGACCGCTCGCTGCTCCGGGTCGAGGTCACCGCCGCCGGGGCCCGCCTCCAGGCGCTGGCGCCCGGGATCCTGGTCAACGGCCGGTCGGTCCCGTCCGGCGACAGCGTCCAGCTGTCCGACGACGACGAGATCCGCTCTCCGTCGGGTGCGATCAAGTTCGAGGCCTCGAACCACGGCTACACGGGGCTCCTCCTCGCGGACACCGAGATGCGCCTCGGGGTGGTCAACGGGTCGACCGCCGAGCTCGGCCGCGAGCCGAACCACCCGGGGCTCGCGTTCCCGGATCGGCGCGGCCAGGACAACATCCGGTGGTGCCCCGGCCCGCGGGCCGCTCGGGCGCGCCAGCACGGGTTCACGCTCGATCGGGCGCTCGCCGGTCGGCGCCAGGCCGCGATCGAAGTAAAGGGCGAGCTGGTGAAGCTGCGGCCGCTGCACGAGCGGTGCGCCACCTATGTCCAGCGCGAGAACGCGAAGACCCTCGATCGGGCCGACGGTGAGGTGCGGATCGGGGTCGGCGATCGGATCGTCGCCGGCACCACGATCGTCGGCCTCAGGTTCCCCGAATCCGACTGACCACCCTGGTCACGGGTGTTAGGGCATCGAGGTGAGGTCAGTGACGTGAGCTCCGTCCCCGTGGATCCCACC
>JBEBJW010000131.1:0-10018 GCA_040079715.1 Myxococcota bacterium
ATCCGGCGCGGGGCGGGCGGCGGGCGGATCCAGCAGGTGATGGCGGTGACCCTGACCTATCTGGCGGTGGTCTCGACCTACGTCCCGGACCTGTACGCCGAGCTGTCCACCTCCGGTCCCGGTTGGCTGGCGCTCGCGGTGTCGGTCGGCAGCGCGATCGCGTGGGTGGTGTTCGCCGCGGTGAACGGCGACATCCTGTGGTTCGTGATCGTCGGGATCGCGCTCGGCTCGGCCTGGCAGCGCACCGGTCGCGCGCGGATCAGCTGGGCCGGCCCGTTCGACGCTGTCCCCGCCGGTGGGCCGTGACCCCCTGCCCGCGATGCGGAGCGGAGGTCTCCGCGGCGGCGCTGGCCTGCCCGTCCTGCCACCGGTTGGTCCACGCCGATCGGTTGGCCACCCTCGCCCGGGAGGCCGACGCCGCCGAGGCGCAGTCGGATCTGTCGACCGCGCTGGCCCGGTGGCGCGAGATCGCGGCGCTGCTGCCTCCCGGGACCGGGCAGGCGCACGAGGTCGAGGCGCGGATCGTCGCGCTGTCGACGCGACTCGACGCCGGCCCGCCGTCGGGCGGCACCGGCCGGACCGGGTACGCGACGATCGCCGCCGCGGTCGCGGGGATCGCGTGGAAGGGCAAGGCGCTGCTGGCGGGGCTCGCCAAGCTCCCGACGCTGTTGTCGATGGCGGCGTCGGTCGGCGTGTACGCCACGCTGTTCGGGTGGCAGTTCGCGGTGGGGCTGGTGGCGTCGCTGTACGTGCACGAGATCGGCCACGTGGTCGCGCTCCGCCGGTACGGGATCGCCGCGACCGCGCCGATGTTCGTCCCCGGGCTCGGCGCGTTCGTCCGGCTGAACCAATACCCGGCGACCCCGAAGGAGGACGCCACCGTCGGCCTCGCGGGGCCGGTGTGGGGGCTCGGCGCAGCGGCGGTCTGCGCCGTCGGGTGGCTGGTCACCGATGACGGGCTGTTCGCCGCGTTGGCGCGGATCGGGGCGTGGCTGAACCTGTTCAACCTCACGCCGGTGTGGCAGCTCGACGGAGGCCGCGGCTGGCGGGCGCTGGATCGCAGCCAGCGGTGGCTCGCGACCCTCGCGCTCGGCGGCGCGTGGGCCTGGACCCACGATCCGCTGGTGCTGGTGATCACCGTCGTGGCCGCGGTCCGGGCGTCGATCGAGGCGGCGCCGGCGGTCGGCGATCGGCAGGTGCTCGGGGTGTACGCCGGGCTGGTCGCGGCGCTCGCGGCGTTGCTCCGGTGGCTCCCGGACCCCGCGGCGTCCTGACCCACCCGTTCGGCGCAGCGGCGAGGGCAGTCGGCGGCGGTTATGGGGCCGGCCGGAGGCGCCGATGGCGTCAGATCGACCGACTGGCCCGTGGACCGCCCCGACACACCCGCCGACCGGGGAACCGCGGAAGGTCGCGCTCGGTCCGGTGTTCTTGACCGTGCTGCTCGACCTGCTCGGGTTCGGCCTCGTCGTGCCGCTGATGCCGTACTACGTCGAAGGGTTCGGCGCGTCCGCGCTCCAGGTCACGATCGTGATGGCGATGTACTCGATCGCCCAGTTCCTGTTCGCGCCGGCGTGGGGCAGCCTGTCGGATCGGATCGGGCGCCGCCCGGTGATGCTGGTGAGCATCGCCGGCACCGCGGTGTTCCTGGCGCTGTTCGCGTCCGCCAACGCGCTGTGGATGCTGTTCGTGTTCCGCGCCCTCCACGGGGCGTGCGCCGCGAACATCGGCACCGCGCAGGCGATCGTCGCCGACGTGACCAAGCCGGAGGACCGGGCCCGCGGGATGGGGATGATCGGCGCCGCGTTCGGGATCGGGTTGACGTTCGGTCCGGCGCTCGGCGGGTTGCTGGCCGGGTACGGGGTGGCGGTGCCGATCTGGGTCGCCGCCGCGCTGTCGGCGCTGAACTTCGGCTGGGCGTTCCTCCGGCTGCCGGAGACCCGCAACGCCAGCGGCAACGACCGGGTCCGCCGCACGCTCGATCCGGCGGCGGTCGTCCGCACGCTGACCGATCCGGTCGTCGGGATGGCGGTCGGGTTGACGTTCGTGGGCACGTTCGCGTTCTCGATGCTCGAGGTGACGTTCGCGCTGGTCGCGAAGCACGAGTGGTCGATGACCGCCACCACCGTCGGCGGGTTGTTCGCGACGATCGGGATCGTCGGGATCGTGATCCAGGGCGGCCTGATCGGCCGGTTGACCAAGGCGTTCGGCGAGGGCCGCCTGTTGAACACGGGCTACCTGTGCACCGCCTCGGGGATGGGGGTGCTCGCCGCCACCGGTCCGGCGCACCTGTGGCTCGGGCACGGGTGGGTCGGGATCGTGCTCGGCTGCGTGCTGGTCGCGATCGGCACCTCGCTCTCGAACCCGTCCCTGTCGTCGCTGGTCAGCCGGGGCGCCGCGGCGGACACCCAGGGGTCGGTGCTGGGGGTCAACCAGGCGCTCGCGGCGCTGGCACGCGCCGCGGCCCCGACGGTCGGCGGACTCCTGTACACCGGGTGGTACACCGGCGGCGCGTTCGCGGCGGGCGCGCTGATGATGGCGGTCGCGCTGGTGGTGTCGATCCCGGCGGCCCGGCGCGCGACCCAGCGGACCGTCGCCAGCCGGTAGCGTCCTGGCCGCGCTACCTACCAAACCAAGGCAACGGGATCCTGCTCCACCAGCTCCACCGGAAACCCGCCGCGTGACCGAGCGTCCGCCCGCTACCGATGCCGCCCCCGCCGCGACCGATCCGGCGTCGGCTTCTTGACCGTGAAGTCCTTCGGCGGCTCGGTGCCGGGATCCGGCGCCGCTGCCGGCCACGGCAGCGCGACCACCCCGTCGGGCGCGGTGAACACCTCGGCCCCGTCGCTGCGGGACACGAGGCGGAACACCCCGTCGATCGTCCGGAGGCCGAGCCAGTCGTCGTCGACCCACACCGCGGTCACGTCTTCGTCCGGGTGGACGATCGCCCACGCCCCGCCGACCCACGCCGCCACCGGCCCGAACCGCGCCGACGGCAGGGCGCCGACGACCGCGAGGGTCCGCGTCGGGTCCACCACCCACGCCCCCGCCTGGAGCGCGCCGAGCGGCCCCGCGTCGTCCGGGTGGGCAGCGGTCCAGTCCGTCGCCTGCTGGCGCTGACCGGCGGTCGACACCCACCGGGAGGTCTGGGGGAACCCGTCGAGCCGGTCGCACTCGGGGACCTCCGACGGATCGACCATCGCGAGGACCCCCTGGCCCTTCTCGTACCACCGGCGGTACGCCCCCTGCTCCCACCGGACGAACAGGCCGTACCCGTGGGCCCCGGCGATCGGCGCGGTGGTCAGCGTCTCGCCGTTCCGTTGCGCGACCTTCTGGCCGTCCTTGTCGTCGACGAACGCGTCCATCTTGGCGCACGCGTGCAGCACGCCGTTCTCGTCGAACGCGGCGACGCCGGGCGGGGTCTTCGGCAGCCGCGACAGCGCCTTCTTCGGGTCCGCCCCGGCGGTCAGATCGGTCGTGTCACCGTCGTCGCGGACCACCACGACCCGGTGATCGATCCACGTCAACGTGGCCGACGCGGGACACGGCGCGTTGATCGTGGCCATCGGCGTCGGCACCTCGGCGGCGGCGCCCTCGGCGACCCCGTGCCCGGAGAACGTGTGGACCTCGACGGTGCACTTCTCGTCCTTCTTCTTCTCGGCCGGGATCCGGACGAACGTCACCACCCGCCCGGGCTCCCCGGAGCTCGGGCGCGCGACCCGGGGCGGCGCGGTCGACACGGGGGCCGGCGCCTCACCCGTCGGAGGGGCAGCGTCGACCGAGGCTGGAGCGGTCTCGCTCGAGCTCGCGCAGGCGTACAGGACCAACAAGACAGGGGTCACGCTGAAGGGGTACCCGATCCGGGCGTCGGTTTCCAGGCCCCTGTGACCAGCCTGTTCCTCACTGGGAGAACGCGCGGTCGAGCTCGGCCAGATCCGCCGGCCCGAGCGCGAGCGACTCGGCCCGCGCGCTCGACCGGGCGGACTCCGGCTTCGACGCGCCGGGGATCGGGATCGTGACCGGCGACGTCGCGAGCAGCCACGCGAGCGCGACCTCCGGCGCCGACGCCCCGAGACGGGCGCCGACCGCGGTCAGCGCGGGATCCGCCGCGAGCCGCTCGATCCCGCGCCGCCCGCCGACCGGCGAGTACGCGAGGAACGCGATCCCGTGCGCCTCGCAGTGCGCGAGCACGCCGCTCTCGATCGACCGCCGATCGTACGGGTTCAGCCGGTTCTGCACCGACACGATCGGCACGATCGCCGACGCCTTCCGGATCTGCGCCACCGACACGTTCGACAGACCGACGTGCGCGACCTTGCCCACCTCGCGGAGCCGAGCCAACGCGCCGACGCTGTCTTCGAACCGGACCCGATCGTCCGGAGCATGCAATTGATACAGGGTGATGCAGTCCACCCCGAGGGCGACGAGGCTCCGGTCGCACGCGGCCTCGAGGTGCGCGGGCCGGCCGTCCACCTCCCATCGCCCGTTCGGACGGGTGCATCCGCCCTTGGTCGCGACGAACACCTCGGATCCGCGCGGATGGTCGCGGAGCGCCCGCGCGATCAGCCGCTCGTTGTGGCCGAGGTCGCGGTCGTCCAGACAGTAGACATCGGCGGTGTCGACGAAGTCGAACCCCTCGTCGAACGCCGCCCGCAGCGTGGCGAGCGATCTCGCCTCGCCGGGGCGACCCTGGATCGACATCGGCATGCCGCCGAGGCCGATCCTGCGCACCGAGATCCCAGACGAACCGAGCAGCCGGTCGGTCGACATCGACCCTCCGGCCGACCCTGTATCGTCAGAACACGAACGCGAGGATCGCGCCGACGACGACAACCAGACCGACGATGTAGATGACGTTGTTCATGGGGCTCTCCAGCGGTGTGATCAGGGGTGAGCGACCCGGACGGACCCCGGTCGACCCCGCGAACGGGACCGACGTGGGCGTGGGCCCGGGCTGCGAACGACTGGCGGCCAGCGTCTCCTCGCGGCCTCCACCCCTCCAGTAATACCAACCACTACCGATGCAAACATTTCGAGTCGGGTCGAACCCACCGGTCGTCGCCGTGGGCGGATCCGCGGCGCCCGCGTTACCGGGGACCGCTCGCATCGTGAGGTTCGACCGTCATGCGTATCCTCGAGCGCCGCACGTACCTCGGCCCCAACCTGTACGCCCACTTCCGCGTGATCCGGTTCCTGCTGGACCTCGGGCGGCTCGAGGACTACCCGTCCGCGAAGATCCCCGGGTTCGTCGATCGGCTGCTCGAGACGCTCCCCGGCCTCGGCGACCACGGCTGCTCGTACGGCGAGTTCGGCGGGTTCGTCCGGCGGCTGCGCGAGGACGGCGGGACCTGGATGGGCCACGTGCTCGAGCACGTCGCGATCGAGATCCAGCACCTGGCCGGGTTCCCGGTCACGTTCGGAAAGACCCGCGGTTCCGGCAAGCCCGGCCAGTACCACGTGGTGTTCGAGTACGAGGACCCGTGGGTCGGGATGGCGGCGGCCGAGCTCGCGCTGCGGCTGCTCCACCACCTGATCCCGAACGAGCTCCTCGAGGAGCCGGCGGACCCCGGGTTCGAGTTCCGCAAGGAGCTCGAGGCGCTGATCGTCGAGACCCAGACCCGCGCGTTCGGGCCGTCCACCGCGTCGCTCGTGCGTGCGGCCGAGGCGCGCGACGTGCCGTGGATCCGGATCGGCGAGGCGTCGCTGGTCCAGTTCGGCCACGGGTTCCGCCAGAAGCGGATCTGGGCCACCGTGACCAGCCAGACCCGGCACATCGCGGTCGAGATCGCGTCCGACAAGAACCTGACCAACCAGATCCTCGCCGACATGGGGCTGCCGGTCCCGAAGCAGTACACCGTCCGGAGCCAGGACGACGCGGTGCGCGCGTGGAACCGGATCGCCGGCCGGGTCGTGGTCAAGCCGCTCGACGGCAACCACGGCCGCGGCGTGTCGATCGACCTGACCACCGAGGAGCAGGTCCGCGCCGCGTTCGACACCGCGCGGGACGTGTCGCGCAGCGTGGTGGTCGAGCAGTACGTCGCCGGACTCGATCACCGGCTGCTGGTGGTGAACGGCCAGCTCGTCGCGGCGAGCAAGCGGGTGCCCGGGCACGTCGTCGGCGACGGCAAGCACTCGATCACCGAGCTCGTCGACCTGACCAACAAGGACCCCCGGCGCGGGATCGGCCACGAGAAGGTGCTGACCCGGCTCGAGCTCGACGGCCAGGCCACCCGGCTCCTCGCCGCCGCCGGGTTCGGTCCGGACACCGTGCTTCCAGCCGGCCAGGTGTTCTACCTGCGGTCGACCGGGAACCTGTCCACCGGCGGCACCGCGGTCGACGTGACCGACCAGGTCCACCCGGACAACCGCGAGATGGCCGAGCGCGCGACCGCCGCCGTCGGGCTCGACGTGTGCGGCGTCGACTTCCTGACCCCGGACATCACGCGGTCGTGGACCGAGGTGGGCGGCGCGATCTGCGAGGTCAACGCGGCGCCGGGGTTCCGGATGCACGTCGCCCCGTCCGAGGGGCAGGCCCGCGACGTGGCGGGCGCGGTGATCGAGATGCTGTTCCCGCCGGGCACGCCGACCCGGATCCCGATCGCGTCGATCACCGGGACCAACGGCAAGACCACCACCTCGCGGATGCTGGCCCACATCCACAAGCTGGCCGGCGCGATCGTCGGGCTCACCACCACCGACGGCGTGTACATCGACGGCAACCGGACCGTGACGGGTGACATGACCGGCCCGATCTCGGCCCAGATGGTCCTGCGGGATCCCCAGGTCCAGGTCGCCGTGCTCGAGACCGCCCGCGGCGGCCTGCTCCGCGCCGGGATGGGGTACAAGCGGCCGAACGTCGCGTGCTGCCTGAACGTCGCCGGCGACCACCTCGGGATCGGCGGGATCGAGACGCTCGAGCAGCTCGCCGAGGTCAAGCGGATCCCGATCGAGGTCGCGTCGGACTGCGTGGTGCTGAACGCCGACGACCCGCTGTGCCTCGCGATGGCCGACTACGCGGTGGCGAAGCGGGTGGCGTACGTCACGATGAACCCGCAGCACGAGCTGGTCCGCGAGCACATCCGCAACGGCGGGATCGCGGTCGGGCTCGAGGGCGGCGTCAACGGCCAGATGATCACCGTGTACGATCGCCACAGCCACATGCCGCTGCTGTGGACCCACCTGATCCCGGCGACGATGGAGGGCAAGGCCCAGTTCAACGTCCAGAACGCGATGTTCGCCGCCGCGATGGCGTACGCGATGGGGGTCAAGCTCGACGACATCCGACACGGTCTGCGGACGTTCGACACCAGCTTCTTCCAGGCGCCGGGTCGAATGAACGTGTACGACGAGCTCGGGTTCCGGGTGATCCTCGACTACGGACACAACCCGCACGCGATGGACGCGATGTGCAGCCTGGTCGATCGGCTGGCCGACGGCACCGGGATGCGGACCAAGCGCGTCGTGCTGCTGACCGCCCCGGGCGATCGGCGCGACGAGGACCTGCGGGCGATCGCACTCCGGGCGTCGTGCAGCTTCGACATCTTCGTGTGCAAGGAAGACGACGACACCCGGGGCCGGACCCGCGGCGACGTCGCCCACCGGCTCCGCGACGCGCTGATCGAGAACGGCGTCCACCCGGGACGGATCCACGTGGTGCCCGACGAGGTCCAGGCGCTCGACCTCGGCCTGCGGACCTGCCGCTCCGGCGACCTGCTGGTGGTGTTCGGCGACAACCTCACCCGGTGCTGGAAGCAGATCATCTACTTCGGCCGGGACCACGCGAGCGCGGTCCAGGTCGTCGATCAGGGCGCGGCCTGGCGCGGAGCTCCGCCGGTGTCCACCCCGGCGGCCCCGCCGATGCCGCTCGGGGCGCTGGTGATCGACGATCGCGGGGTCCGGGTCGACGGTGTGGGCCCCCGAGGTGCTCGGGCGGTGCGACGTGCTCGTCGGCGGCGGGGCGATCCTCGCGGTCGGGCCGGAGCTCGCGGAGCCGCCGGCGTCGTGGGGCGCCACGGTCGTCGACCTCGACGGCTGCACGCTGATCCCGGGCCTCGTCGACGTCCACGTCCACCTGACCGGCGGCGGTGGCGAGGGCGGGGCCGAGACGCGGGTCCCGCCGGTGGCGCTGACCGCGCTGACCCGGTCCGGGGTGACCACCGCGGTCGGCCTGCTCGGCACCGACGGCACCACCCGGTCGATCCGCGAGCTGCTCGCCGCGGCGCGGGCGCTCGACGCCCTCGGCCTCACCGCGTTCTGTTACACCGGCGCGTACGAGGTCCCGCCGCCCACGCTCACCGGGTCGATCCGCGGCGACATCGTCCACGTGGACCGGATCGTCGCGGTCGGAGAGCTCGCGATCTCCGACCACCGGAGCTCCCAGCCGACGTACGACGAGCTGGTGCGGATCGCCGCCGACGCCCACGTCGCCGGGATGATGAGCCGGAAGGCCGGGCTCGTGCACCTCCACCTCGGCGACGGCGAGCGCGGCCTCGCGCTGGTCCGCCGCGCGATCCACGAGACCGAGCTCCCGCCGCGGGTGTTCCACCCCACCCACTGCAACCGCAACGGGCGGCTGTGGGAGGAGTCGCTCGGGCTCGCCGCCGAGGGCGTGTGGATCGACGTGAGCGCGTTCCCCGCCGCCGACGACGGCTCGGTGTACGCCGCCGCCGCGGTCCGCGGGTACCTCGCCCACGGGCTCGATCCGGGGCGGATCACCGTCAGCTCCGACGCCGGCGGGTGCCTGCCGGAGTTCGACCGCGACGGCGCGCTGCTCCGGATGGGGGTCGGCGACGCGTCCGGGCTGCTCGGCGTGGTCCGGTCGTGCCTCGACGCGGGGATCGAGCCGGAGCGGGCGCTCGCGCCTGTAACAGCCAACCCCGCCAAGTTGTATCGGTTCGGCCGAAAAGGACGGATCGCCGCCGACCACGACGCAGATCTCGTCGCGCTCGGCCCGGACCGCGAGGTGCTCCACGTGCTGGCCCGCGGCCGGTGGATGGTCCGCGACGGCGCGCCGACCGTCCGCGGGTGGTTCGAGGGCGCCGCCGGGAGCGCGCTGTGAGGCGGATCACCCGTCCGATCGGGTGGATCGCGGGGGCGCTCGCGCTCGCCACCCTCGCCTGCTCCGGGTTCGGACCGACCCCGGGGCCGGTCCCGCCGGACGTCGCCGAGCCCGACGAGCCCGACGAGCCCGACGAGCCCGACGATCTGCGGCCGGATCGGTCGGACTGCCGTGCCCGGGTGGTCGGGGTGCTGACCGGTCTGCCGGGATGGGGGTCCGCCACCGAGGCGCACGGGCCGCTGCAGCTGCACGCCCAGCCCCGGTCCGCGTCGGAGGTGGTCGCGACGATCGACCGGTACGGCGGGGCCTCCCGGACCGACCCGAGCGAGTCCGGGTTCGCCTGCCGGTGGTTCGAGCGCGACGGCGACCTGCCCGCGTGCTTGACGGTCGAAGTCGAGCGGGGCGTGTACGGCGTCCCGGTGTTCGCGAGGCGCGAGAAGTGGGCGCTGGTCGCGATCGGCCCCGGCAAGTCCGCGTTCGACGACCCGGACACCTCGTGCCGTCCGCGGGGGTGGATCCGCCTCCAGGGCGCCGTCACCGTCCTCGACCTGCCGGAGACGATCGACCGCGCGACGATGCCGACCACCCTCCCCGGGTGGACCGGCCTGCTGTACGACGGGCCCGGGGGCACGCCGCGCCCGAGCGGGTCCGACGGGGCGGTGCCGTTCCGTCCCGGGCGGATGAGCGTCGAGAACGGTCGGGCGTGGATCGAGGCGACGCTGACCGACGATCCGTGCGATCCGCTCGCCGAGCGCGGTACCGGGTGGATCCCGCTCACCGACGAGACCGACCGGCTCCAGGTCTGGTTCCGGACCGGCTGCTGACCGACCCGCGGCGGAGTGACGATGGAAGAGCTCGATCCGATGTTGTTCGGCCCGGACCAGCGGTGCTTCGGGTGCGGCCCCCACAACACCCACGGGATGCGCCTGCGGTTCTGGCGCGACGGGGACGAGATCGTCACCC
>JBEBJW010000132.1:0-10001 GCA_040079715.1 Myxococcota bacterium
CTCCGGACACACGGTGTATCCTCACCGGCTGGAGGTTCCCGCCACCCGAGAGGGCCGGCGCCGACCTCGCGGTGTTCGCGGGCGGCAACGTGATCCGGGTCGAAGACGGGGTCGACCTGCTCGACGAGGGCGGCGTGAACACGATCGAGACCTGCACCGGCGCCGCGTTCGACGACGCGACCGGTCCCGCCGACGGCTGCTGACCTGCGACGGTGACGTGACCCGGCCCGGTCCGACGGTTATCGGACCGCCCGGCGCCGACACCGGAGGCAGCATGCTCGTCCTGCGCGGAGGGCCCGCGTCGACCCCGTTCCGCCTCGCGAAGGTGACGGGAGCGGTGCGCGCGCGTCTCGGGCGCGCTGTGTCCGTCCGGTCGGTCCACGCGGACCACCTCCACTTCGTGTCGCTCCGACGCCCGCTCGCGCCGGACGAGGCCGCGCGCCTCCAGCAGCTCCTCGCGTACGGCCCGGTCCCGCGGGCCCCCGATCGCGACGGCGCGCAGATCCTGGTCGTGCCGCGCCCGGGGACGATCTCGCCGTGGTCGAGCAAGGCGACCGAGATCGCGCACAACTGCGGCCAGCACGGGATCGATCGGATCGAGCGCGGCGTCGCGTGGACGATCGGGGTCGATCGGCTGTCCGACGCCGAGCGGGCCGAGATCGCGCCGCTGCTGTACGACCGGATGACCGAGGACGTGCTGCCGTCGATCCACGACGTGGAGCGCCTGTTCCGGGTCGAGGATCCCACGCCGATGCGCCGGGTGCCGGTGCTCCGCGGGGGCGACGCCGCGCTGATCGACGCGAACCGCCGGCTCGGCCTCGCCCTGTCGGACGACGAGATCGCGTGGCTGTGCGCGGTGTTCGATCGGTTGAACCGGGATCCGACCGACACCGAGCTGATGATGTTCGCCCAGGCGAACAGCGAGCACTGCCGGCACAAGATCTTCAACGCCACGTTCGCGATCGACGGGATCGACCGCGAGCACACGCTGTTCCAGATGATCCGGAACACCCACGCCCAGCGGACCGCGGGCGAGGACCCGGACGGTCCCGGCAAGGTGCTGTCGGCGTACCGCGACAACTCGGCGGTGGTCCACGGTCACCACGGGCGCCGGTTCCAGCCGGATCCGCGCACCGGCATCTACACCTACGGCCCGAGCCGGCCGCTCCACCTGCTGATGAAGGTCGAGACGCACAACCACCCGACGGCGGTGAGCCCGTTCGCCGGCGCCGCCACCGGCACCGGCGGCGAGATCCGCGACGAGGGCGCGGTCGGGCGCGGCGGCAAGCCGAAGGCCGGGATGTGCGGGTTCAGCGTGTCCCACCTCCGGCTGCCGGATCAGCCGCAGCCGTGGGAGCAGGACGATCCCGGTCGACCCGGCCGGATCGCCTCCCCGCTCGAGATCATGCTCGACGGGCCGATCGGCGCCGCGTCGTACGCGAACGAGTTCGGCCGCCCGAACCTCGCCGGGTACTTCCGGACGTTCGAGCACCGAATCGCGCCCGGTCGGTACCGCGGGTACCACAAGCCGATCATGATCGCCGGCGGGTTCGGGAACGTCGCGCCGGAGCACGTCGAGAAGCGCCCGATCCCCGACGGCGCCGCGCTGGTCGTGATCGGCGGCCCGGCGATGCGGATCGGGCTCGGGGGCGGCGCGGCGAGCTCGATGGCGTCCGGCACGAGCTCGGCCGACCTCGACTTCGCGAGCGTCCAGCGGGCGAACGCCGAGATCGAGCGCCGGTGCCAGGAGGTGCTCGACCGGTGCCAGGCGATGGGCGACTCGAACCCGATCCTGTCGGTGCACGACGTGGGCGCGGGCGGCCTGTCGAACGCGTTCCCGGAGCTGGTCCACGGCGGCGACGCCGGCGGGCGGTTCGATCTGCGGGCGATCCCGTCCGCCGAGCGCGGGATGTCGCCGCTCGAGATCTGGTGCAACGAGGCCCAGGAGCGGTACGTCCTCGCGGTGCGGGACGAGGATCTCCCGCGGTTCGGCCGGCTGTGCGACCGCGAGCGGTGCCCGTACGCGGTGGTGGGCCGCGCGACCCGGGATCCGTTCCTCCGGGTCGACGACCCCCACTTCGGCGAGCCGCCGGTCGATCTGGCGCTCGACGTGATCCTCGGCAAGCCCCCGAAGACCCACCGCGACGCAGCCCACCGGCCCGAGCCGGCGGTCGATCCGCGGCCGATCCCGGCGGTCGACCCGCTCGAGGCGGCGCTCCGGGTCCTCGCGTTCCCGGCGGTGGCCGACAAGACGTTCCTGGTCACGATCGGCGACCGGTCGGTCGGCGGTCAGGTCGTGCGGGACCCGATGGTCGGCCGGTGGCAGGTCCCGGTGGCCGACGTGGCCGTCACCACCTCGACCTACGTGGACCAGGCGGGCGAGGCGATGGCGATCGGCGAGCGGACGCCGATCGCGGTGCTCGACCCCGCGGCGTCGGCCCGGATGGCGGTCGGCGAGGCGCTGACCAACCTGATGGCGGCGCGGATCGAGCGGATCGAGCAGGTCTCGCTGTCGCTGAACTGGATGGCGGCCGCGGGAGACCCGGCGGACGACGCCGATCTGTACGACGCGGTCCACGCGGTCGGGATCGAGCTGTGTCCCGCGCTCGGGATCGTGGTCCCGGTCGGCAAGGACTCGCTGTCGATGCGGACCACCTGGGACGTCGACGGGGTCCGGACCGAGGTCGCCGCGCCGCTGAGCGTGATCGCCACCGCGTTCGCGCCGGTGGTGAGCGCGACCGCGACCCTGACCCCCGAGCTGGCGCTCGATCAGGGCGAGACCGAGCTGATCCTGATCGACCTCGGCGCCGGACGGAACCGGCTCGGCGGCTCGGTGCTCGGCCAGGTGTTCGGCACCCTCGGCGACGCCCCGCCGGACCTCGACGAGCCGAGCGAGCTCCGCGCGTTGTTCGCCGCGATCCAGGAGATCCGGGCCGGCGGGTTCGCCCTCGCCCTGCACGATCGGTCGGACGGGGGCCTGTTCGCGACGCTGTGCGAGATGGCGTTCTGCAGCCGGTGCGGGCTCGAGGTCGAGCTGCCCGGCGCCGAGCCGATCCCGGCGATGTTCTCCGAGGAGCTCGGGGTCGTGCTGCAGATCCGATCGGTCGACCTGCTCGACACCGCGCAGATCCTCGATCGACACGGGCTGTCGCCGCTGACCCACCGGATCGGCCGCCCGGTCACCGGCGAGACGCTCCGGTTCCGCCAGCAGGGCGCGGTGGTGCTCGAGGCGCCCCGGGTCGCGCTGCACGAGACGTGGTCCGAGACCACCTACCGGATGCAGGCGATGCGCGACGATCCCGACTGCGCCCGCCAGGAGTACGAGCGGATCTCCGACCCCCACGATCGCGGGCTGCACGCGTCGCTCGCGTTCGACCCGTCGTACGACCCGACCCGCCCGTTCGTCGGCCGTCCGCCCGTCGCGATCCTGCGCGAGCAGGGGGTCAACGGGCAGGTCGAGATGGCGGCGGCGTTCGAGCGGGCGGGGTTCGCGCCGGTCGACGTGCACATGTCGGACCTCGCGGCCGGGCGGGTCGATCTGGCGTCGTTCGTCGGGCTCGCGGCGTGCGGCGGGTTCAGCTACGGCGACGTGCTCGGCGCCGGCGGGGGCTGGGCGCGGTCGGTGCTGTTCGATCCCCGGCTCGCCGAGATGTTCACCACGTTCTTCGGGCGGCCGGACACGTTCGCGCTCGGCGTGTGCAACGGCTGCCAGATGCTGGCCGGGATGACCGAGCTGATCCCGGGCGCCGCCGATTGGCCGCGGTTCGTCCGCAACCGGTCCGAGCAGTTCGAGGGGCGGCTCGTGTCGGTCCGGATCGAGCCGTCGCCGTCGGTGTTGCTCGCCGGGATGGCCGGTTCGACCCTGCTCGTCCCGGTCGCCCACGGCGAAGGACGCGCCCTGTTCGACTCCGAGGAGGACCACGATCGCCTGGTGATCAAGGGGCTGGTCAGCGGCCGGTACGTCGACGGCGACGGCGAGATCGCCGAGACCTACCCCCAGAACCCGAGCGGCACCCCGGCCGGCATCACCGCGTTGACCACGCCCGACGGACGGGTCACGGTGATGATGCCGCACCCCGAGCGGGTATTCCGGTGGGCCACCCTGTCGTGGTGTCCGTCGGACTGGCGGATCCCGTCGGGTGACTCGCCGTGGATGCGGATGTTCCGCAACGCGCGGGTGTGGGTCGGGTGAAGCTATCTTCGGGGACCGGAGGGACGATGCGGTGGTACGGGTGGATCGCGCTGGGGATCGCAGGGTGCACGGGTGCGAGCACCGACGTCGGCACCGGTGACGACGACGACGACGTCGAGGGGTGCTCCGCCGGCGATCTGGCGGTCGACATCGGGACCGGCGCGGACGTCTACCAGGCCCTGGCCGACGGCGACGTCGTCACGATGGTCCACGGCCCGCAGGGCGGCTGGCACGTCGAGACCGCCGGCCTCGTGACCCAGGCGCAGTCCGACGTGTCGATCCACCCCCAGATCCTCGTCCCGGACCTGTCCGGGCTGATGATCTCCGGGACCCAGCAGGCGTCGTTCAACGCCCTGGTGGGCTACTCCGACACCACCTGCGAGGGCACGTTCTTCGGCGTCCGGTCGTTCATCGACCCCGCGTCGGACACGAGCTGGACCGGCACCGACCAGGAGTTCATCTGCTCGCTCGAGGGCCTGACCCTCGAGTTCTCGGTCGAGGTGAAGGACATCGCGACCGACCGGTCGACGACCGACACGGTGAGCGTGATCGCGAACCTCGACCCGGCGGACGTCCCGAACTGTCCGTGATGATCGGGACGGGAGGGACGCCCGGAGCGGCCACCGACCGGGCGGGCTGACACCGCGCCCCCCGGCGACAGGCCCGCAGCTACTGGGCCTTCACGACCTTGCACCGGTTGCCCGGGAGGGTCGACTCGTCGACCGGAGCCTCGGCCGGCGCGGGCTCGTCGCCGTCTTCTTCGGACAGGTAGCCGAGCAGCTCGAGCTGGTGCTTCTCGGCCTCGGACAGGTGCTCGCTCACCGTGTCGGCGGCCTTCGCGTCCCACGGGACCTGGACCTTCTTCCAGCCCTCGAGCTCGGAGATCAGCTCCTCCGCCTTCTCCGGCTGCTGGTCGAACACGTTCTGGTCCTCGCCCGGATCCGGGTCGAGGTCGTACAGCTCGCAGTTCAGCACGTGGTTCGTGTCGAAGCTGACCGACTCGATCAGCTTCCAGTTGCCCTTGACGATCGACCGGTAGGTGTTGGCCCACACGTCGCGACCGAGGTCCGGGTACATCTTCTTGACCTTGGTGAACCCGAGCCGGTCGATCGACAGCGTCTCGGAGAACACCCCGCGGATCGCCTCGGTCGCGTTGGCGAGGTTGCCCTTGACCTGCCCGACCGCCGGATCCTCGATCCCGGACAGCTCGACGATCGTGTCGAACAGCTCGAGGTTCGACACCGGGGCGCTGACCCGGCGCGCGGCCACCTTCCGCGGGTAGGCGATCACCAGCGGCACGTGCAGGAGCTGCTGGTACACGCCGGACCGATGACCGAACTGCTGGTGCTCGCCGAGCTGCTCGCCGTGGTCGGCGGTGAACACGACGATCGTGTCGTCGAGGATCTTGCGGGCCTTGAGATCGTCGAGGAGATCCGCCGTCGCGTCGTCGAGATCGCGGAGGGCGGCGTCGTACACCCGGTTGATCGCGACCAGCTCCTCCGGCGTGTACGACTTCTTGCCGTACCCGTACAGGAGCTGGTTCTTGAACGACAGGTCGGTCGCGAGGCCGAGGCCGATCGTCTCGTCGTCCGCCACCACCCGACGGCTGTCGAGGGTCGGGACCCGCGGCTTGTGGGCCTCCATGTACGACAGGTACACGAAGAACGGCTTCTCCGGGTGCTCGCGGGTGTCGAGCCACCCGACGAACGAGTCGTGCGCGATCGGGGCGGCGTTGTAGAACCCGGTGCCGGCGTGGCGGCTCTTGCTGCCGGGGCTGATCTCGGTGCTCATGTCGCGCCGGATCAGCTTGTCCTTCGTGTGGGCGATGACGGCGTTCCGCCACTTGCGGCTCCACGACGTCTCGACCGCTTGGAACCCCTGGAGCAGGTTCACCCGGTTCGGCGACAGGTTCGGGTTGGCCGAGAACGCGAACGTGTCCCACCCCTTCTCGCCGAACCACTCGGCCAGCGTGGTCCGCTCGTTGTCGAGCCACCGGTGATCGAACCCGGCGCCGTGGGTCCCGGGCGGCAACCCGGTGAACAGGCTCGCGTGCGACGGGACGGTCCACATGTCGGGCGAGATCGCCCGCTCGAACACGACGCCGTTCTCCTCGGCCCACGCCTTCATCCGCGGGGTGGTGCCGAGCTCGTACCCGTACAGCGACATCCGATCGGCGCGGGTCGTGTCCCACAGGATGATCAACACGTTCGGGGGCTTCGGCGGCGGGCGGGTCATCACGTACCCGACCCCGGCCACCGCCGCGGCGGCGACCAGCGCCAGCGCAGCCACGATCGCTGTCCTGTTCATCGATTCCCCTGCCCTGGATTCCCCGCTCGACCGCTCGGGGCTGATTTTTCCGCGGCGGCCGCGGCGAACGGACCGCAGAAGTCCTTCGCCACGTCCTCCACGTCGTCGACCGTGTAGCCGAGCGCGGTCAGCCACGCCTGCTGCTCTCGCGTCTCGCCGGCGACCCCGTCGTCGGGCCCGCGCAGCTCGGGATCGTACACCGGGAGGCCGCCCTCGAACGCGGTCAGCGCCTGCTCGAGTCGATCCCGCACGTCCGGGACCGTCGCGATCAGGTTCCGCTCCTCGCCCGGATCGGTCGCCAGATCGTACAGCGCGTGCTGGCCGTTGCTGGCGTAGATCAGCTTCTGCGCGCCCTCGTACACCACGCAGTACGTCCGCGCCCACTCCGCCACGTCGAGGTCCGGGTACGACTTCTGGACGCTGCGGAGCTGGCTCGCGAACGGATCCAGCATCTGCGAGAACACCCGCGGGTCGAACGCCGACCGGCCGACGAGCGAGGTCCCCGAGGTGCCGGCCGGGCGCTCGAGCTCGAGCATGTCGACCACCGTCGCGAACAGGTCGAGGGTGGTCACCCGATCCGCGATCCGACCGGGCGGGAACGCCGCCGGGTACCGGATCACCAGCGGGACGTGCAGCAGCGGCTCGTACACCGACCACCGGTGCTCGAGCCGGCGGTGCTCCCCGAGCCCCTCGCCGTGATCGGCGACCACGATCACCACCGTGTCGTCGAGCAGGCCGGCGTTCTTCAGCCGATCGAGGATGTCGCCCGTCGCGTCGTCCAGATCGACCAGCGCCGCGTCGTACGTCGCGCCGATCGCCGCGAGCTCCTCGGGCGCGTAGTCCCGCCGCCCGACGATGTACTCGTTCGACGCGAACAGGGAGGCGTCGGTCGCGAGCGCGGTGGCGATCGTCGGCTCGTCCGCCACCCGACGGCGGGCCGACATCGACGGGATCCGCGGGGTGTGCGCCTCCATCAGGTTCAGGTACGCGAGGAACGGCTTGTCCTGCTCCGTCCGCTCGGACAACCAGTCGAACAGGGCCTGGTCCGCGATCGGGGCCGAGTCCTTGAACACCGCCTTCTCCCACTCGTCGACCTTCGACCCGGTGAACGCCGGCGAGATCTCGGTCGAGGCGTCGTCCGGGATCAGCTTGTCGCGGGTGGCGCGCCGGGCGGGCTTCGTGTACCGACCCGGATCGTTCGGGCGCGGGAACGACGTGTGGACCGTGTCGAACCCCTGGGTCAGGTTCGTCATCGGGCTCGCGATCAGGTTCGACGAGTAGAAGAACGTGTCGTAGCCCTGGTCGTGGGCCAGCTCGGCGAACGTGGTGTAGTGCTGATCGAGCCACCGGTACGCCGGCTTCGCCCCGTGGCTCGTCTCGTACAGCCCGGTGAACATCGCGGCGTGGCTGTTCAGCGTCCACATGCCGGGGGCGGTGGCCCGCTCGTACACCGCCGCGTCCTTCGCGAACGCGTCGAGCCGCGGCGTGGTGGGCTTGTCGTACCCGTACAGCGACATCCGATCCGCGCGCGCGGTGTCCCACAGCACCACGAGCACGTTCGGACGGTGCCGCCCGCCGAGCAACCGCGGCCCGAGGACCGCGGCGATCCCCACCAGCGCAACCACTCCGACCACGGCCGCCGCCGCCCACCGCCGATCCATGCCGCACCTCTTAGCGCGCCGGGTCCGGCTCGTCCTGCGCGGGAGGATCGGTTAGCCGGCCTCCGCGGGAGCCGGTGCGGCATGAACTTCGTTCAGATCGAGTTCGTCTGGTTCATGACGATCGTGTTCACGATCTACTGGGGGCTCGGCGTCCTCCAGAACGGTCGTCGGCTGCAGAACGCGTTCCTGCTGGTCGTGTCCGCGATCTTCTACGGCTGGGCCCACCTGTGGTATCTGGCGCCGCTGCTGATCTCGTCGTTCACCGACTTCTTCGCGGCCCAGGCGATCGAGAAGCACCCGCGGTACAAGCAGTACCTGGTGCTGGTCTCGCTCACCGTGAACCTCGGGATCCTCGGGTATTTCAAGTACTTCAACTTCTTCATCGAGACCGTGAACGAGTCGCTCGGGCTGTTCGGCCTCGATCCCGGGATCCCCACGCTCCGGATCCTGCTGCCGATCGGCGTCAGCTTCTACACGTTCCAGACGATCTCGTACACGATCGACGTGTACCGCGGCGAGATCAAGGCCCGGACGGATCTCCTCGATTACTTCGTGTTCGTCACGTTCTTCCCGCAGCTCGTCGCAGGCCCGATCCAGCGGGCGCCGAACCTGCTGGTCCAGGTCGAGCGGCCGCGCGCGTTCTCGATGGACGCGATCCTGTCGGGGCTGTCGCTCGCGATGTGGGGCGGGTTCAAGAAGATGTGCATCGCGGACACCGTCGCGCCGTACGTCGACAAGGTGTTCGTGCTCGAAGACCCCGCCGGGCCGATGGTGTGGGCGGCGTGCGTCGGGTTCTCGGTCCAGATCTTCGCCGACTTCTCGGGCTACACCGACATCGCCCGCGGGACGGCCCGGATGCTCGGGTTCGAGCTGTCCGAGAACTTCAAGTCGCCGTACCTCGCCGCCAGCACGCCCGAGTTCTGGCAGCGGTGGCACATCTCGCTGTCGTTCTGGATCCGGGACTACCTGCTGGTGCCGCTGCTCGGCTCGTCGTCGCGGCTGACCACGTTCCGGTTCGTCTGGGCCACGATCGTCACGTTCGTGATCATCGGGTTCTGGCACGGCGCGTCGTGGAACTTCATCCTGTTCGGGCTGTGGCACGGAGCGTGGCTCGCGTTCTACACCCTGTTGATCCGGAACCTGCCGCCGTGGACCTCGCGGATCCCGCTCGGCCGCCCGATGGCGGTGGCGTTCCACTACTGGGCGGTGTCGGTCCCCGGATCGCTGCTGTTCCGGGAGACCCACGTCGATCGGATCGTGATGTACCTCCAGAAGAGCCCGTTCTCGGCCACCGAGGACGAGTGGATCGCGACGTCGGTGCTGGTCGGGATGACGATCCTGACCGCGACCCCGCTGATCCTGTCGCACTTCGTCGGGCGGTGGATCGTGCCCCGGATCCGGAACAGCGTGTGGGAGCTGCCGATCCAGACGAGCTCGTGGGCCCTGTTCGCGATGGCGATGTTCGTGTTCTACCGCGTCTCGGCGTACGACTTCATCTACTTCCAGTTCTGAGCCGCCGACCGGACCCATGCCAAACCCGAGCGCCGCTCCGACCGGCCGCGGGCGGTCGGGGCGGCGGACACGACCGGAACGCCGGGACCACGGCCCGCCACCCACGGCCCAACGGCCGGTCGGCGACGGTGGACGTCACACCCCGACCGCCGGGCGCGGAGCCGCCACGGCTGGCGATTGGCCGGCACGAAGCGGCTACGAACGCCGTCGGCAGCCTCCATCGGGCACGAGCGGGTGCGGGGCGATCGGCGGACGCCCGCGGGCAGCGGATGGCTCCGCGCCCGCGAGCCCCGTCGTCAGCGAACGGCTTCGGCCAGCCGCTCCACGCC
>JBEBJW010000133.1:0-9989 GCA_040079715.1 Myxococcota bacterium
GTCCGGGGCGTGAGGAGCCCACCGGCGAGCTCCAGAGCCCGAAGATCTCGCGCGAGCAGCTCCGGATCACGTTCGACGCCGACGAGAACCGGTTCCGGATCGACAACGTCGGTCGGTGCCCGCTGCTGCTCAACGGTCGGCCCACCTCCACCTGCCCGTGGGTCCCGGGCGCGCTGATCGAGCTCCGCGACCAGCTCGTCCTGCGGTGCGAGCGCCGCCCGGCCCTCGTCGGCCCGGACCCGGGCACCCGACCGGAACCGTTCCCGTTCGGCGGACCGGACGCGGCGGGGATCGTCGGCGAGACGCCCGAGGCGTGGGACGTCCGGCACCAGATCGCGTTCTGCGGCCCGCTCGACGCGCACGTGCTGCTCCGCGGGCCGAGCGGGTCGGGCAAGGAGCTCGTCGCCCGCGCGCTGCACGCCCGGTCCCGCCGCGCCCGGGTCGCGCTCGTGTCCCGCAACGCAGCCACGTTCCCGGACAGCCTGATCGACGCCGAGCTGTTCGGGCACGCCGCGAACTACCCGAACCCCGGGATGCCCGCGCGTCCCGGTCTGATCGGCGCGTCGGACGGGTCGACGCTGTTCCTCGACGAGTTCGGCGAGCTGCCGGAGAACCACCAGGCCCGCCTGCTGCGGGTCCTCGACCAGGGCGAGTACACGCGGCTCGGGGACGCCCGGTCGACCCGCGCCGATCTGCGGCTGATCGCCGCGACCAACCGGCCGCTCGACGTGCTCAAGCCGGACGTGCTGGCCCGGCTGCCGCTCCGGATCGTGCTTCCCGGCCTCGACGCGCGGCGAGCGGACGTGCCGCTGATCGCGACCCACCTGCTGCGCGGGATCGCCCGCGACGAGCCCCACCTCGCGCCGTACCTCGACGACGCCGGCGTGCCGCGGTGGACGTCCCGCCTCGTGTCGCTGCTGGTCGATCACCCGTACACCACGCACGTCCGCGAGCTCGAGGCGCTGCTGTGGGAGTCGATGCGGCGAGGCGCCCGCGACCGGACCCTCGACGCGTGGCCCGAGTACGCCGCCGATCTGCGGGCGGAGGAGCTCGTGGCACCCCGGGCAGACCCGAAGACGATCGGTCCGGACGAGATCCGCGCCGCCCTCGATCGGCACGGCGGGCGCCAGGAGGCCGCGTGGCGCGAGCTCGGTCTGTCGAGCCGGCACGCGCTCGGGCGGCTGATCCGGAAGTACGGCCTGTCGTAGTCCGGCGACCGGGCCCCCGCCCCGGTACGGTCTCGACCGGAGGACCCGGATGGACGACGGACCGCCGACGGTGATCGTGGGCGCAGGGCCGACCGGCGCGACGCTCGCGCTGCTGTTGGCCCGCCAGGGGCGCCGCGTGGTGCTGCTCGACCGCGAGACCTCGTTCGACCGCGTGTTCCGAGGCGAAGGGCTGATGCCGTCCGGGGTGGCGGCCCTCCGATCCCTCGCGCTCGGTGCCCGGCTGGATCCGGTCCCACAGCGGATCATCGACGACGTGCACTACTTCGTCGACCGCGACCCGCTGATGTCGTTCGAGGAGCCCGATCGCGGCTCGCCCGACGCGATCCGGGTGCTGTCGCAGCCCCACCTGCTGGCGGCGATCGTGGACGCCGCGCGGGCGCACCCCGGGTTCACGTTCCGGCCGGGGGTCGCGGTCCGGGACGTCACCGTCGACGACGGGCGCCCCACCGTGGTCACCACCGACGGTGAGGCGATCCGGGCCGCGCTGGTGGTCGGGGCCGACGGACGGACGTCGCTCGTCCGCGCGAAGAGCGGGTTGACCCTCGACCGGACCCGAGAGGAGTCCCCGCTGAACCACGACGCGCTGTGGTGTGCGGTCCCGTTGCCCGATTGGCTCGCAGAACGGACCGGGTTCTACGCGTTCCTCGGTCGGGGCGAGGTAGGCACGATGTACCCGACCGCCACCGGCGAGCTGCGGGTCGGCTGGCTGTTCCCGCGGTCCCGGTACGACGAGGTCCGTCGGGCCCGCCCCCACCCGCTCGACGAGGTCGCGCGGCTGGCTCCGCCGCACCTCGCCGATTGGCTGCGGGGACAGGATCGCGCCGCCGCCGAGCCCGCCCTGTTCAAGGTGATGCTCGGGCTCGCGCCGCGGTGGTGGCGTCCGGGGGTGCTGCTGCTCGGTGACGCCGCCCACCCGATGAACGCGATCCGGGCCCAGGGGATCAACCTCGGGCTGCGCGACGCGATCGCTGCGGCCCGTCACCTCGGCCCGGCGCTCGCGACCGCTGACCCGGCCGCGCTCGACGCCGCCTGCGCCGCGGTCCAGGCCGCCCGGGTCCAGGAGATCGACCGGGCGCAGGCGCTCCAGCTCCGGATCGCGGCGCTGCCGGCGGTCCTGCACCAGCGGTGGTTCCGGCGGTGGGTGTTCCGCCCGCTGGTCGCGCTCGGGATCCCGCAGCGCGTCCAGGTGCGGATCGAGCGGGTGCTCCGCGACGGGCTCTGACTGCAGCCTCGGGGACGGGGACTGCGCCTACGCCGCGACCCGCGGGACCCGGACGGCGCGGAGGGCCGGGAGCAGCTTCGCGGGCCCGTCGTCGACCCGGGCCCACGCCGGCTCGTCGACGACCACACCGGGGACCACGCACAGGCTGGCGGCGCGGCTCACCGCCGGCCCGAGGTACTCGAACCGCTGCGACAGGGGGCTCTGGTACCGCCGGACCGCCCCGGTCGCGACCCCGATCCGGATCCCGGGGACCCGCTGCTCGAGCGCCGCCGCCGCCTGGACCGCGGATCGGAGCGCGGCGAACACCACCGTCACCCGACCGGCCGCGAACCCGGAAGCGTACCCGCCGTGCGCCGCCGCAGCATCGACCGCCGCCGACCACGCCGACCGGGCCGCGACCTCCGGATCCGCGTCGACCCCGACCACGTCCGCGATCACCACCGTCAGCTCGCCCGCCTCCGGCGCGTCGGTCGCCACCACCAGCCGGTACCCGCGACCGCGGACCGCGACCAGGTGCTCGGGCGCGGCCGGATCCCGCTCGAGCTTCGCCCGGATCCGCCAGATCAGGTTGCACAGCCGGCGCGACCCGCCGACGGACGCGCCCCACACCGCCCGCTCGAGCGCGCGGTGGTCGAGGACCCGCCCCCGGGCTCCGAGCAGCGCCCGGATCGCGGTCAGCTCGAGCCCGCGCAGGATCTCCTCGCACCCCGGCCGGATCACCCGCCCCGAGTCGAGGTCGATCGACCCGTCGGTCAGCGCGACCAGGGTCGGCGCCCGCACCGGCTGCGTCGGGACGGACGCGGGGCGGCCGCCCGCCACCAGCCGGTACCCGGATCCGAACTCGGTCACGAGGTGGCTCGGGTGGGTCGGGTCGACCTCGATCTTCACCCGGAGGCGCGCGACCGCGTTGTCCGCCGCCCGGCTGATCACGTCTCCGTGGTAGCCCCAGACCTCGCGGAGGAGCTCGTCCCGCCCCACCGCGCGGTCCGCGTTCGCCGCGAGGTACCGGAGCAGGTGGGCCTCGGTGGTGGTCAACGACACGGTACCCGCGGGGCTCGACACGATCCGGCGATCCAGGTCGACGGTGGTGTGGGTGAGGGTCAACACGGGGGCACCTCCGCGCCCCCTCCACGCACGGACCGTGCCGGTCGATCCGCGATCGGGCGGCACGGTGAAGCGCGGCGTTCGATGCTGCGAACACCTCGTTCGATCGACCGCGCGCACCGTCGGCTCGCACGGTGCGCGCGGGTGCGCACCGTGCGCACGGCGCGGTCGGGGGAGCGGATCGCGCGACCGGCCGGTTATACACGGCCGTGCCTTCGGAACTCGATCGGTCGGAACCGTACGCGCGCTTGCGCCGCACCGCGGCGAGCGCGTTCCTCGCGTCCACGGTCGCGACCGGGGCTTCGGCCCTCGCGGTCGCGTCGGTGGTCGACTGCACGCCGTGGTTCGTCGCCAAGGCGATGGCGGTCCCGCTGGTGCTCGGGGTGCTGGCCCTGCCGTCCCTCCAGCTCCACGGCCACGCCACCCTCGGCCCGGCGAACGCGATCACCCTGGCGCGCGCGGTGCTGGTCGGGCTGTGCGCCGCGTTCGTCGGCGAGCCCCACGCCGACGCGATGGTGTGGCCCCTGTTCTTCGCGAGCGGGGCCGCGTTCTGGCTCGACTGGGTCGACGGCAGGATCGCCCGTGCCAGCGGCCGGGCGTCGCCGTTCGGGGCGCGGCTCGACATGGAGCTCGACGCGATCACGATCCTCGCCCTGTGCGGGCTGGTGTGGCAGCTCGGGCACGCTGGCGCGTGGGTGTTCGTGTCGGGCGCGCTCCGGTACCTGTTCGTCGCCGCAGGGTTCGCCTGGCCGTGGATGAACCGGCCGTTGTTCGTCACCTCCCGCCGGGCGTGGGTCTGCGGGATCCAGGTCGTGTGCCTGCTGGGCGCGATCCTGCCGTGGCCGGTCCCCGGGCTGACCCACGCGATCGCCCTGTTCGGCACCGCGTCGCTGCTGTGGTCGTTCGCGATCGACACCCACTGGCTGTGGATCCGGCGGACCGAAGCGTGATCCTCGGCGGGGCGGCAGGATCGCTGGCGGGCTGGCTCGGGTGGCTCGGACTGTGGACCGGGTGCGCCCCGCCTCCGGACGTGGACGGGCCGCCGGACGTGGTGATCGTCACGGTCGACACGTTGCGGGCCGATCGGCTCGGGTTCATGGGCCACGCCGCCGCGCGGACCCCTGCGCTCGACGCGCTCGCCGCGTCCGGTCGGGTGTTCGAGCAGGCGACCACGCCGTTCCCGCGGACCACCCCGGCGTTGGCGTCCCTGCAGACGGGCCTCCGGCCGGTGCACCACGGCGCCCGCGAGGTCGGCCAGGTGGTGACGACCGAGGTCCGGCTCGCCCGGTGGCTCGGCGACACCGGACGCCAGACCCTCGCGGTGACCGCGATGCGGGTCGCCGGGCCGGACCAGAAGCTCGATCTCGGGTTCGAGCGGTTCGTGCTCGACCACGACGCGCGGGCGTCGGTGTTGGCAGCGGAGGCGCTCGACGCGGTCGGCGACCTCGACGTGGCCCGGCCGATGTACCTGTGGGTCCACTTCGCGGACCCGCACTTTCCGTATCTGCCGGCGGACACCTCGGGGCCGACCGTCCCCGCAGGCGCGAGCTGCCGGGCGATCGGCGAGCGGGCGGCGAGCGGCAAGTTCCGGCGCGACGCGCTGTTCATGAACCGCGACGGCCAGGCCGAGGCGATCCTCGACGACTGCCGGCGGCTGTACGACGGTGAGATCGCCGAGGTGGATTCGGCGGTCGGGGCCCTGCTCGACGGCCTCGGCGCCGCCCGACGTCACCGGCCTCGGATCGTGGTGTTCACCGCTGACCACGGCGAGAACCAGGGCGAAGGCGGCCTGTACTTCGAGCACGGACCGGACGTGTCGATGGCGAGCGTCCACGTGCCGATGGTGTTCGCCGGCCCGGGGGTCACCGCCGGCCGCGACGCTGGGGTCGCCCGCCTCGAAGACGTGGCGCCGACGTTGCTGTCGTTGGTCGGGGCCCCGGTCCCGGACGGCCTCGACGGCGTGAGCCTCGGCGCTCGGACCACCGGCGGCGCCGGCGGCCCGGAGCTGGCGCTGGTCGAGTCGGGGTCGGCGCTCCACCCGCCGCTGTTCCGGTACCTCGTGTCCGGTCGGGGCGACAAGTGGTGTGTCAACGAGGGCCAGTGGTCGTGGTGCACGCTGCCGGGGACCGCCCCCGGGCTGTACGACCACGAGGCCGATCCGGGGCTCGACCGCGACGTCTCGGCCGCGAACCCGGAGATCGCTGCCCGGCTCCGTGACGCCGCCGGCCGGTGGGCACCGGAGCGGGCGCACCAGCGGATGGTCCGCACCGCGGACGGGGGACCGCACCCTGGCCGGGACGGGGGACCGCACCCTGGCCGGGCGCTGATCGCCACCCCGACCGTCGACGGGTGGGCCGAGTCGCTGATCGACGCCGCCGGCCAGCCAGTGGTGGACGACGACGCGCTCGCGGCGCTGAAGCCCGAGCTCGACGCGCTGTCGGCGGCGATCGAGGCCGCGGACGCCCCGGTGACCGGCGACTCCGCCGCGCTCCGCGAGCTCGGGTACATCGAGTGACCTCCTCATGACCACCTTGGGGCTGCTGCGGTCGCTCGTCGTGTACTACGGTCAGCCGTGGAAGCGCGGCCCGATGGACCGGCTGTACGGGCGGTTCGTCGGCCCGGGAGACCTGTGCTTCGACGTGGGCTCGCACGTCGGCAACCGGGTCGCCTCGTTCCGGCGCCTCGGCGCCCGGGTCGTCGCGGTCGAGCCCCAGCCGGCCTGCCTGACCATCCTCCGGAGGCTGTACGGCGCCGATCCGGCCGTCACCGTGCTGCCGATCGGGGTCGCGGCGAAGCCCGGCACGCTCGAGCTCCGGGTCAGCACCCGCACCCCCACCGTGTCGTCGTTCGACGCCGCGTGGGTCGACGCCCGCGGCAAGGACACGTTCCACGGGGTCGTGTGGGACGAGCGGGTGTCGGTCGAGGTCACGACCCTCGACGCGCTGATCGCGGTCCACGGAGAGCCCGCGTTCGTGAAGATCGACGTCGAGGGGTTCGAGCTCGAGGTCCTGAACGGGCTGTCGCGGCCGGTGCGCGCGGTGTCGTTCGAGGTCCTCCCGGCGGCGGCGGATCGCGGGGTCGCCTGCGTGGAGCGACTCGAGTCGTTGGCACCGTACCGCTACGTCACCACGATCGGCGAGACCCAGCGGGTGATGCAGGAGTCCCCCCTCGACGCCGACGGGATCGTCCGGTGGCTCCGGGCGCTCGGCCCGACGGATCGGTCGGGGGACGTGTACGCGGTGCGCGCGGACGCGGCGGACGCCGGGGTCGACGCGGAGGAGCTCCGCTGATGGCGCGGGTGGTGGTGGACCACCGCGGGAGCGCGGTCGAGGCGACCCACTGGCGGACGCTGATGGTGTTCGCCCACACGTTCTCGGGTTCGTCGCGGATCGTGCGGCGGGCGCTCGCGGGCGAGCTCGACCCGGCGAAGGTCGACGCGGTGGTCGCCCGGTGGGTGGCGCACACGTTCCGGCTCGCGCGGGCCACGGTCCTGGTCGACGGGGAGCACCACGTCGTGGCCGGGCAGCCGTACGTGCTGATGTCGAACCACCGGTCGCTGCTCGACATCCCGGCGGTGATCGCGGCGTTCCCAGGGCGCCTCCGGTTCGTCGCGAAGCAGGAGCTCCGGCGGGTCCCGATGTTCGGCCGGGCGATGGATGCGGCCGGGGTGGTGTTCGTCGACCGGGCGGACCGGGCGCGGGCGATCGGCCAGCTCGAGCGGGCCCGCGGGCTGCTCGAGGCCGGCACCTCGGTGTGGGTCGCGGCCGAGGGCACCCGATCGCGCGACGGCAGCCTCGGGTCGCTGAAGAAGGGCGGGTTCCACGTCGCCCGGGCCCTCGGGGTGCCGATCCTGCCGACGTGGATCGACGGGTCGCACCGGGTGATCGAACCCGGCCACCTCACGTCGACCACCGGCCAGACGGTCACGGTGACGTTCGGGCCGCCGATCCCGACCCGGGCGGGCGACGGGCGGGGAGGGGAGGTCCCGGTGGATCTGCTGGTCGCCGCCACCCGGGCCGCGCTGCTCGGGCTCGCGCCGCCCGTCCCGGAGCCGTCGACGCGCTGACCTCCCGCGCACCGGGCTCCTCCGCGAGTCGGTGGCCTCAGGCCTCGGCGGCGGGCCGATCGGCCATCACCGGCTTCGGTTGGGTACCGAGACCCGTCAGCGACTCGGACACGGTCCACAGCTGCTCCTGGAGCGCCGGGTCGTACGAGGCGTCGCTCGACCGGCGCTCGGCGGAGTCGGCGAAGAACCTGCCGGTCACGCCGTCGAGCGACGGGTCGGTGGCGACGAACGCGATGTGACCGGACGCGACCTCGACCGTCCGCGCCTGCGGGACCCACGGCAGCACGAACCGGAACATCAGGTACTGGAGCCCGGTCGCGGTGGCGACCGCCGTCTCGGGCACGAACCCCGGGCACAGCGCGTTGACCGTCACCCCGCGCGACGCCAATCGGCGGGCCAGCGCATAGGTGAACCAGACGTTCGCGAGCTTCGAGTTCCGGTAGAACGTCATCGCGTCCCAGTCGCGGTGCGCGTCGAGGTTGTCCCACTCGAACCGCGGGCCCTTGCCGGGGCCGACCCCCTCGATGTGGACCGTCGACGACACCACCACCACCCGCGCCGGCGCCGACGCGACCAGCACGTCCTCCAGCAGGCGGGTCAGCAGGAAGTGCCCGAGGTGGTTGGTGGCGAACTGGAGCTCGAGACCGTCGGCGTTCACCGCCCGGGTCGCCGGCGCGATGATCCCCGCGTTGTTCAGCAGCAGGTGGAGCGGCAGACCGCGCCGGTGCCACTGGTCGGCGAACGCGCGGACCGACGACGTCGACGCAAGATCGAGCGCCATCGCCTCGACGGTCGAGCCGGGGACCGCCGCCCGGATCGCCGCCGCCGCGGCGGCGCCGTCCCCCGCCGACCGCGCGGTGAGCACCACCTGGTACCCGGCCCGCGCCAGGCGCTCCGCGGTGGCCCGGCCGAGCCCGCGGCTGCCGCCGGTGACCAGGGCCACCCGGGCGGTCACCGGACCACCGCGACGTTGAACTCGGCGGTCCCGAGCGCGCCCCACAGGCGGACCCACAGCATCACGTACGCCTCGGTTCCGCGGGCGGTGGACAGCGGCCCGAGCTCGATCACCTGCTGCCACCCGAACCACGCCGCGAGCAGCTCGGCCGCCCGACCGCGGGCCCCCGCGTCGTCTCCGCTGACGAACACCGCGTGGGGCGCTCCCTGACCCAGTCGCCCCGGATCGACCATCAACTCGCAGTTGAGGGTGTTCAGCGTCTTGACCACCTTGGCGGCGGGGATCGCGGCCTGGACGCGCTCGCCGAGGGACTCCGTCTGGTCGGTGAACAGGGTGGGGGGCATCCCGCGCGAGAAGTCGAGCGGGTTGGTCACGTCGAGGACGAGCTTACCGTCGAGGCTGCGGCCGGTGGCCCGCACCGCCTCGACCGCCCCGCCGCCGTTGGTGCACAGGAACACGACCTCGCCGAACCCGGCCGCGTCGGCGAACGTCCCGGCCGAGCCGCGCCCGCCGGTGGTGGCGACCCAGTCCCGGGCGGCCTGGTTGTCCGCCGACCGAGCGCCGAGGCGCACCGCGTGTCCGAGCGCCGTCAGCCGGCTCGCGATCGTCCGGCCCACCGCGCCGGTTCCGAGGACTCCGATGTTCATCTCGACCTCCTGATGCCGTCCGAGTAACGCTCCCCGGTCGACCGGCCGCGTCCTCCGGGGTAACCCATCGTCAACCCGAGGTTGACGATGGACGAAGACCTGTTCGCCGGCGTGGTCCCGTTCTTTCACGTCGCGGAGGAAGCGAGCTTCCGGAAGGCGGCCGAGCGCCTCGGGGTGTCGACCGCGGCGGTCAGCAAGTCGGTGGCGAAGCTCGAGGAGCGGCTCGGGGTCAAGCTGCTGGTCCGGACATCGCGGGCGGTGGCGTTGACCCCGGAGGGCCGCACGTACCTCGGGTCGTGTCGGGAGGCGATCGGCCAGCTCCGGGTCGGACGGGAGCTGCTGTCGGCCGCGCGCGACCAGCCGGAGGGCGAGGTCCACCTGAGCCAGTCGCCGATCCTGGCGCGGACCGTGGTGCCAGCGGTGCCGGCGCTGCTGGCGCGCCACCCGCGGCTGACGCTGACGATCGCCACCACCGATCGGGTGTCGCGGCTGGCGCAGGACGCGGTCGACGTGGCGCTGCGGGTCGGGGCGCGCGCCGACTCGGCGTTGGTGTCGCGGACGGTGCTCCGGCCGAGCTGGGTGACGGTCGCGTCGCCGGGGTACCTCGCGCGGCGCGGCACCCCGACCACGGTCGAGGCCCTGGCGCGTCACGCGTGCCTCCAGTTCGTCGGCCCGGCCGGCCGCCGGATCCCGTGGCTGGTCCCGCGCGACGGCCGGACGGTGCCGGTCGACGTCGACGGGCCCCTGCGGGTCGACCACGGCGATC
>JBEBJW010000134.1:0-9985 GCA_040079715.1 Myxococcota bacterium
CGCGGGATTCCTGGCCGGCGAGCAGGTGGTCCTCGACCCGGCGGTCGGCTGCGCGACCTGTCACCCGCCGCCGACGTACACCGACAGCGGGTGGCTCGGGGTCGGCGAGCCCGTGCTGCACGACGTCGGCACCCTCGGCCCCGGCTCCGGCCACCGCCTCGGCGGCGACCTCGTCGGGATCGACACCCCTCCCCTGTTCGGGCTGGCCGGGACCGCGCCGTACCTCCACGACGGGTCGGCGGAGACGCTCCGCGACGTGCTGGTGGCCCGCAACCCGGACGACGCGCACGGGGTCACCTCCGGGCTGTCCGACGCGCAGCTCGACGCGCTGGAGCAGTTCCTGCGCGAGCTCGACTGACCGCACCTCGACGGCGATCCGCGACGCCCGATCGCGCACCCGCGATCTCGACCGCACCGGCGGACGTTGCTACAGTGCGACGCACGGGATCACCTCCGGGCTGTCCGACGCGCAGCTCGACGCGCTGGAGCAGTTCCTGCGCGAGCTCGACTGACCTTCGACGGCGATCCGGGCCGACCCGCGACGCTCGATCGCACACCCGCGATCTCGACCGCACCGGCGGACGTTGCTACAGTGCGACGCTTTTCCGGGTCCCGCTCGCGCTGCCGGCGTCGGCGAACCCGGACGGTGTTCACCCTGGCCCTCTCGTTCGCGCGGGGGGATCGTCGCGAGGTCGCCCGTGAGCTCTTCCGCCATGCCGGTGCCGGTCACCGGCTTCGAGCGCAGGTTCGGTCACCCCCCCGGCCTGGTGGTGCTGTTCTTCGCCGAGATGTGGGAGCGGTTCTCGTACTACGGGATGCGCGGCCTGCTGAAGCTGTACATGGTGAACTACCTGTTCGTCACCACCCGCCAGCTCCTGCAGGGCGGCGACGAGCAGGTCGCCGGCGACCCGTCGCACGTGCTCGGGTGGGGATTGATCCAGCCACTGGCGGTCGGGTTCGGCGGGGCCGACATCCAGGGCCAGGCGTCGGTGATCTACGGCTGGTACACGGGCCTCGTGTACCTCACGCCGTTCTTCGGCGGGATCGTGGCCGATCGGTGGCTCGGCCAGCGGCGCACCGTGTACGTCGGCGGGCTGCTGATGGCCGCCGGCCACTTCGTGATGGCGTTCGAGAACTGGTTCTTCATCGCGCTGACGCTGCTGATCATCGGAAACGGAGCGTTCAAGCCGAACATCTCCACCCAGGTCGGCCGACTGTACGCAGACGGCGACCCGCGGCGCGACGGCGCGTTCACCATCTTCTACATGGGCATCAACCTCGGCGCGTTCATCTGCAACTTCATCTGCGGCACCCTCGCGGCGGTGTACGGCTGGCACTACGGGTTCGCCGCGGCCGGCGTCGGGATGTGCCTCGGCCTCGTGGTGTACGCGTGGGGCCAGCGGTTCCTGGCCCCGGACACGCTGAACGCGGCGGTCACGGACACGTCGAACGAGCCGGCCGGTCCGCTGACCTCCGGCGAGTGGCGTCGGGTGTGGGCCCTCGTCGCGCTGTGCGCGCTGAACATCGTGTTCTGGGCCGTGTACGAGCAGCAGGGCAACACGATGCAGACCTGGGCCGACGAGCAGACCGCGTGGCCCACGATCCTCGGGTTCCAGGTGCCCTCCACCTGGTTCCAGTCGTGGAACCCGCTGTGCATCTTCCTGTTCGCTCCGTTCCTCGACCAGTTCTGGCGATGGCAGAACAAGCGCGGCGGCGAGCCGACCAGCGTGACCAAGATGGCGATCGGCTGCTACCTCCTCGGCATCTCGTTCGTGCTGATGGTGATCGGCGCGCAGTTCGTCGGCGACGGGGAGAAGGGCAGCATGTTCTGGCCGCTCGCGTGCACCCTGCTGCTGACGATCGGCGAGCTGTACCTGTCGCCGATCGGGCTGTCGCTGGTGACCAAGGTGAGCCCCGCCCGGATCGTGTCGATGATGATGGGGATGTGGTTCGTGTCGAGCTTCTTCGGCAACACGCTGTCCGGGATCATCGGCACGCTGTACACGCAGATCCCGAAGGAGGCGTTCTTCGGGCTGCTGATGGCGCTCGGGATCGGCGCAGGCGTGGCGATCTCCCTGTTCAATCGTCCGATCCAGAAGGCGATCGCCCACGAGGACCCGAAGCCGGCCTGACCCGCGGGGTCCGACCGGCGTCCGGAGGGGGCGCGGCGGAGGGTGATACGGCCCCTGCAGGAGGTCCGATGCCGTCTGCCGTCGCCCGCCTGGAGCAGGTGTTCCCGACCCTGGTGGGGGCCGACGCGCCCCGCGAACGCGTGTCGCGCAGCATCGCCCGCCTCGAGTCGCTCGCGTGGTGGATGGACGAGGCGATCCGGATCCCCGGCACCTCGTGGCGGATGGGTGGCGACGCGCTGATCGGGCTGATCCCGGGCGCGGGCGGTCTGATGACCGGCGCGATCCAGACCTACGTGATCACCGAGGCGCTCCGGCTCGGGATCCCGCGCCGGACCGTCGCGAAGATGCTCGGCACGGTGGTGATCGACACCACGATCGGCGGGATCCCGATCGTCGGGTTCGTGTTCGACGTGTGGTTCAAGGCGACCCGCCGGAACGTGACGGTGCTCCTCGACGCGGTCACCACCCCCGACCGGCCCCGCCGTCGCTGACGACCGGCTGTCCGCCGCTACAGGTCGGACGGCAGCGTCGGCTCGGACAGGATCGCGCCGAGGGCCGCCCACCGCGCCGCGTCGGCGGCCCCGCGTGACTCGACCGCCGCCTCGACCGCCGCCTCCCCGAGCCCGTAGTTCACGACGTAGCTGCGGTACTCGTCCATGAACGACACGATCTGGTCGGCCCGCGCGGGCGACACCAGCAGGGTCCGCCGGACCAGGTCGACCGCGGTGGCCCGATCGATCGCGCCGTCGAGGTAGTCGGCGGCGATCCGGATCCGCGCCGGATCCAGCCCCTTGCGGGCGGCGCCGACCACCGCGTACGCGGCGGCGGTCGCCGGATCGAGCCCGGCCAGCGGGTACAGCACGTCGCGCTCGAACGCCAGGCGCTCCTCGCCGGGGAACGCGAGGGTGATCCCGTAGTTCCCGACGCCCTCGGCCACGAACGACATCGGGCTGTACAGCGGGTACACCGACAGCTCGACCCACCCGCGCCCGTCGACGAGGGCGTGCTCGAGCAGCACGTTGTGGGTGTGGTGCCCCGGGTACCCCTCGTGGCAGCCGAGGTCGACCGCGCGGTCCACCCGCACCGGCAGGTCGGTATTGACCTGGATCAGGCTGGTGGCGTGGCCCTTGTACCAGTTGTACCCGGCCCACGACTTGCCGGTGACCCGCTCGAGGGTGAACGTCTCGCCCGCCGGCAGCGCGAGGTGCGCGACCGTCCGCCGGCGACACTCGGCGATCGCGGCCGCCATCACCGCCTCGACCTTGTCCGCTGGGATCTCGTATCGGGCGTCGAACGCGGCGACCCGGTCCTCGAGCGGCCCCTCGCCGGGGACCACGGCGGCGACCTTCGCCAGCAGCGGGTCGTAGGTCGACAGCGGCGGCGGATCCGGGCGGACGCCGAACAGCGCCTCGGCCTCGTCGCGGAACGGGGCCGGGGTCACGGTCGCCAGCCGGAACCGGGCGGCCTTCAGGTGCGCGATCAGGAACGCCCGCCGGCGGACGTCGATCGGGGCGAGGCCCCCGCCGGGGCCGGGATCGATCGCGTCGAGCGAGGCCAGGAGCCGGTCGGCGTCGGCGATCAGCGCGGGGACCGGCCGCACCGCGGCGTGCTCGGCCTCGGCCCACTCGGGCGGGCCGTAGTACGCGTCGACGTACCCCGGCTCGTGTTCGCCGATCGCGAGGATCAACCGAACGTAGTCACGCGCGATCGGACCCAGATCCGCCGGCGTGGGCGTCGGCTCGATCGGGGTACGGACACAGGCCACCAGCCAGACCAGCATCGGCGCACCGTAACGTATTCGGTTGTGTCATTCGCGGGATCCGCGCCGCAGACCGTCGATAGCCGGCAGCCACGGAGGTCGCGATGCGGTCGGTGCGCGGGTGGACGGCGGTGTGGGTGCTCGGGTGGTCCCTCGGATGCGGATGGCTGAAGGGCGGCGACGACGCGGACCCGGGCGACGACGACGACGACAACGTCCCCACCGTCGCGAGCGGCGACGACGACGACGACGACACGACCCCCACCGATCCGACCGGCACCGGGCCGGACACGACCGCGACCGATCCGGCGTCGCCGTCGATCCTGTCGATCTCGACCAACACCGACCGGATCACCGACGACGACCTGCTGCGGGTCACCGCGATCGTCACCGACCCCGACGGGATCGACGACCTGATCGGCGGCGAGCTGCTGTCCGAGAGCGGCGCGTCGTACGGCGCGTTCTCGACCGGGGCCCAGGAGGGCGCGTACGAGATCGAGCTCACCTGGCAGGACCTCGACGCGGTCGCTGAGATCTCGTTCGACGACGGGGAGGTCTCGCGCGACGTGCTCGCTCGGTTCTACGATCAGGCCGGCCACACCGCGCAGTCGGTCGTGACGTTCACCCTGTACTGCGACGAGGGCGCCGCCTGCGACGGTCGGTGCATGAACCTGCACGGGACCGACGTCGACAACTGCGGACAGTGCGGCAACGTGTGCCAGGACGAGCCCGGGCTGTTCGAAGCGACCTGCGACGCCGGGAGCTGCGTCGTCGCCGCGGCGTGCACCGATCAGGTCCAGGCGGACTGCGATCAGGTGTGCAACGCAGCTGGCCACGGGCCGTGCGCGGTCGCGTGGACCCCGCAGTGGGGCGACGCCACCGGCGTGACCTCGTTCTCCCAGAACCAGTGCGATCTCGAGGCCCAGCCCGCCTGGAACTGCACCGACCCGCTCCGCTCGTTCGGCGACGGCGCGCGCAGCGGATTGTGCTTCTGCCAGGAGTAATCGCGGTGTATGCTGCCCCTCCTCTGGGGGTGCGATGGTCCTCGCGTGGTGGTTGGCGGCGTGCCACGTCGACGAGCCGGGTCCGGCGGACCCCCCGTCGACGGTGGTGGCACCGGACGCGGGCGGGATCGGGGAGAGCGGCGTCCGCCGCCTGTCGGTCGACGAGCTCGACAACGTCCTGCGCGATCTGCTGGGCGACGAGCGCCGGATCTCCGGGATCTACCTGCCGCCCGACGTGATCGACCCGTTCGACAACCAGGTCGAGGGCCAGGAGCCGACCGCGGTGGTGGTCACCGGCCTCGAGGCGCTCGCGAACGACGTGTCCGCCGCGCTGTTCGCTGACCCGACCCGCCGCGACGCGGTGCTCGGCTGCACCCCCGCCTCCCCCGACGACCGGGCCTGCCTCCGGTCGTTCGTCGGCTCGATCGGGCGGCTCGCGCTCCGCCGGACGTTGTCGACCGCCGAGATCGACCGGTTCGTCGAGGCCGGCGCGGCGTTCGGCGCGTCGACCGGCGAGCTGTACGACGGGTTCGACGTCGTGCTCCGGGCGCTGCTCCAACACCCGGAGTTCGTGTACCGGGTCGAGCGCGGCGCCCCGACCGACGAGCCCGGCGTGTTCCGGCTGTCCGGGACCGAGGTCGCGACGCGGCTGTCGGTCCTGTTGTGGGGCTCGACCCCGGACGCCGCCCTGCTCGACCTCGCCGAGGCGGGCGGCCTCGACGACAGCGCCGGGGTCAGGGCCGCCGCCGAGGGCCTCCTCGGGGACCCGGCGGCGCGGGTCCGGATCGACCGGTTCCACGCGATGTGGCTCGGCTATTGGTCGCTGCCGCACCCGCCCGAGCTGACCGCCGCGCTCCGGGCCGAGACCCGGGCGCTGATCGACGACGTGGTGTTCGACCGCGGCGACTCGTGGCTCGGGCTGTTCACCGCCGACGGCACGTTCGCCGACGACGACCTCGCCGCGCACTACGGTCTGCCGGCGCCCGGATCGGACACGCCGGTGTGGGTGAGCTACGCGGGCACCGACCGGATGGGGATCCTGTCTCATGGCTCGTTCCTGTCGGTCAACGCGAAGTTCGGTGACACGAGCCCCACCCTCCGCGGCAAGCTGATCCGCGAGCGGCTGTTGTGTCAGGACATCCCCCCGCCGCCGCCGACGGTCAACGTCGACGAGGCGCCGCAGGGCGACGGCGCGACCGACTGCAAGGAGGACCGGTACGCGGTCCACCGGGCCACCGGATCCTGCAACGCGTGCCACGCGCTGATCGACCCGGTCGGGTTCGGGCTCGAGAACTACGACCGCGAGGGGCGGTACCGGACCCACGACGAGGGCCACCCGGAGTGCCCGATCTCCGGTGAAGGCGACCTCGACGGCGTGTCGTTCGAGGGCCCACGCGGGCTGGCGGCGCTGCTGGTCGACGGCGACGCGCTGGTCGCGTGCGGGGTCCGCCAGTGGGTGGCGCTCGCGGTCGGGCACGAGCCCGGCGACGACGAGCAACCGCTGATCGACCGGCTGATCGCCGGGTGGGCCGCGGACGATCACCGCCTCGACGCGCTGCTCCTCGGGTTGGTCAGCGACGAGGTGTTCCTGTACCGCCGCGAGCCGGAGGTGACGCGATGAGCCGGGTGGTCGCGATCGACCGTCGGACGGTGCTCCGGGGCCTGTTCGGGGTCTCGGTGGCGCTGCCCACCCTCGAGATCATGCTCCACCCGAACGGCGAGGCGCTCGCGGGCGGTGATCCGCTGCCGAAGCGGTTCCTGTACGGGTTCGCCGGCTGCGCCCTCGGGTGCGACGGCGACGAGGTCCACAACCTGTTCGTGCCGGACGCGATCGGACCCGGGTACGACCTCAAGACCGGCACCGCCTCGCTCGCGAACCACGGGAACGTCAAGGACCAGGTCACGATCGTGTCCGGGCTCCGGATCCCGTACGACACCGGATCCGGGATCCCGGCCGGCGGCTGGTGGCGCGAGTTCCACATCGAGGCGCTCGGGCCGCTGCTGTCCGGCGTCCGGGGCCAATACCCACAGGACTACGGCGTCAACGGGGTCACCGCAGACCAGGTCGTCGGGGCAGCGATCGGCGCCGGGACCGCGTTCCCGTCGCTCCAGTACCAGGTCCAGGCAGCGTGGTACCTGACCGAGAGCGCCCCGTACGGCCGCGACGTGATCTCGTACCGCCGCGACGGCTCCGGGAACCTGATCGCGGTGCCCGGGCAGATCTCACCGAAGGCCGCGTACGATGCCCTGTTCACCGCGTTCGTCCCCCCGGACGACACCGAGGCGCAGGCGAAGGCGCGGGAGCTGCTGAAGCGGAGGTCGGTGGTCGATCTGGTGCGCGACGACTTCCAGACCCTGATCCCGCAGGTCGGCCGGGCGGACCAGATCCGGCTCGAGCGGCACCTCGACGAGATCCGGGAGCTCGAACGCCAGCTCGAGCTCGAGTCTCCGGACATCACCGAGACCTGCTTCCAGTACCCGGACCCGGGCCCGGACCCGACGGTCGGGGGCGCGCAGCAGGCGCCGTCCGGGGCGGAGTTCGACGTGAACCTCGGCTGGTCCGACGAGACCACCCGGGCGAAGCGGTTCGCCGACCTGGTCGCGATGGCGTACACCTGCGATCTCACGCGGTCGGTGGCGCTGCTGTACACGATGGCCCAGTCGCACATGAACGTGTACGCGTACTCCGGTCAGCCGTACGACCAGCACGAGCTCGGTCACAGCTACCTCGGGACCGAGACGTTCAGCGTGGTCCCCGATTGGCACGTCGATCAGTTCGGGTACCTGGTGGCGAAGCTGCGCGACACGCCGGAGGGCGCGGGGACGGTCCTCGACAACGCTGCGATGGTGCTGGTGTTCGAGGCGGGCCACGGCTACGATCCGGCGACCGGCGACCCGACGCGGACCCACTCGACCGAGAACATGGCGGTGTGCACGGCCGGCGGCGCGGGCGGGCTGCGTCAGGGCGAGCACGTCGTCGCGACCGGGATGCACCCGGTGCACGTCGTGAACACCGCGATGCGCGCGGTCGGGGTCGACCAGGACCTCGGCGAGGTCGTCGGGGTGGTTCCCGGGCTGACCTGAGCGTCCGGTCAGCGCCAGGCGTCGAACGCGAAGCAGGCCTGCCCCACGTCGACCCCGTCGTGCCAGACCTGCCCGCAGCCGTCACAGGCCGCGGGATCCGCGGTCTCGACCGCCTCCGCGCCGACGACCGGGTCGAACACGATGTCGGCCCAGCTCCCGTCCGCGGTCCGGACCGAGATCGAGCCGGCAGGCTCGTCGCCGCAGTCCCCGAGCCCCGTCGCGGGCTCGATCAGCGTCGCCTCGTCGAACGCGACCACCGACCACCCGCCCGGCAGCCCCTCGAGGGTGCCGGTCACGATCGCCGCCGTGCCGAGGCCGCCGATCTCGTACCGGGCGACGACCAGGTTCGGGACCACCCCCTCCTCGACCCAGGTGCCGGAGGCCGAGGCGGCGTCGGTGGCGAACTCGCCCGCGACCAGGATCGTGGTCGACCGGACGTAGCCGTCGTCGGCGGAGGCGACCTGGACGTAGCCGTCGAACGTCACGAACGCGCCGTCAGCGGCCGAGATCGAGCCCACCCCGCCGATCGTCTCGACCGTCAGTCCGGACGCCGGATCGACCGTGAGATCGTCGACGCCGAACCCCGAGAACGCCGTGCCGACGTCCGAGGTGCAGTCGTCGAGCCAGTACGCGACGCCGTCGTTCACGAACCGGGTCGGGCACCCGGCGTCCCCGTCGGCGGCCAGCGCCCGGTACCCGTCGAGCACCGGGCTCGGATCGAACGTCGCGGCGCGGAGGATCGCGTCCTGCACGGCGTCGACGATCGGGTCCAGCGCGACCGCCACCTCCGCGGCGGTGTCCTCCACCACCCACGGCGCGTCGTCGGGGACGGTCGGGACGGTCGACACGGTCGGATCGACCGCGACCGAGGGCGGCTCGGACGCGCAGCCGAGGATCCACACGGGGATCACGACAGCACCCCCGTCAGCGGCGCGACGCCGGACACGTACGCGGCCGGATCGATGTCCGCGAGCGCGAGCAGGGTGGCCCCGACCGCCTCGGACGACAGCAGCGGCCCGTCGTCGACCGCGTCCGCGGTGACCGGATCCACCGGGCGACCGGCGTACAACGCGTCGTACGCGCCCACGACCCGGCCTCCGGTGATCCCGGAGCCGACGATCATCACCGAGGTGTACGGCCAGTGGTCCTTGCCGAGGAACGCGTTGAGCTGCGGCGTCCGGCCCATCTCCGACAGGACCACGACCGTCGTCTCGTCCTTCAGGGTGCCACCGGTGGCACCCGGGGTGCCCTCGAGCAGCGCCATCAACTGCGACAAGCCCGCGAACGTCGACTCGAACAACATCGACTGCGTGGGATCGTTGTTCGCGTGGCTGTCCCACTCGCCGGGGGCGGCGATCGACACGCAGCGGCTCATCCCGACCGCCAGCGCGTCCACCGCGACCTCCGCCTGCTCCGCCAGCGTCGTGCCGCCGGTGAAGTCCATCACGTACCGGAGATCCTCGAGGTCCTCGGCCGACCGCGCTGCCTCGGCGTACGCCGCGTACAGCCCGGCCGCGTTGCCGGTCGGGACCCGCGCCGCCTGCGCGATCGCCCGACGGCGCGCGTAGTCCCCGACGAGCTGCTGCGACGGGAGCGGGATCCCGGCCACCGGCACGTCGGACCACCCGCGGATGTCACCCGACACCAGCGCCTCGAGCTGACCGGCCCCGCCGGTGCGCGCCACCGACGACCCGAGCGGCCCCGGGAACGACGGCCCGCCGAGCACCAGGTTCGGCACGGTGGTCCGGGGGCCGGACGCGGCGATCACCGCGGGCCAGTCGGGCTTGAGCCCCGAGGAGTCTCCGGTGAGCGCGATCATCCGGCAGATCTCGTGGGCGATCGACCGGACCAGCACCCCGTTCAACACGAGGGTCGAGGCGGCGTGCGCCTCGAAGAACGCGCGGACGCTCGGGCGCGCCGGGTGGTCGACCCACGCGAGGTCGCGGGGGGTCGCGGGCTCGGCGTCGGGCTCCATCGCGCCCGACCGGGTGTCGAACTCCGACGCG
>JBEBJW010000135.1:0-9956 GCA_040079715.1 Myxococcota bacterium
GCCAGGGTGGGGTGGACATAATTCAGCTTCGCCCGACGAAGTCCGGGGCGAAGGTGAATTCCCCGCTCGACCGCTCGGGGCTGCGTCTCCGGGCCGGATCACGTCGAACCACAGCGACCAGCCGTGGTACGGCCCGGCCTCGACCGACCACTCGATGCCCCACCGGGTGGCGCTGTCGGCGGACCGGACCACCTGATCGAGCACGTCCCGGGCGGTGCCGTCGGCGGCGACCGTCGCGGGCGGGCAGTCCTCGGTCTCGAGCGCGAACCCCTCCCGCAGGTCGTGGATCGGCGTGCCGGCGACCCGGGCGAGGGTCTGGCGGATCTCGGCGTACAGCACAGTCGGGGTGCCGGTGGTCCGGTCGAGGTGGATCACGGTGTCGAGCAGCGGGGTGTACGGGCGGAGGACCCCGTCGACGTCGGCGTCGGCGACCGGCACCACGTGGACGAACCCGGGCGCCTCGACCACCGCGTACCGGGCCTCCGGATCCGGCCGGCGGTTCCACGCGTCGACGGCGGCCCGGACGGCGTCGATCCCGGTGGCGCGGGCGGGGACCGCGAACCGGAGCGGGCCGTAGGTGGTGGGCCGGTTCCAGGTGCCGCCGGCGGCGGTGGGGACGGCGACCCACTCGACGCCCTCGCGATCGAGCGGGGTGCCCTCGTAGGTCGCGGCCACCCCGTACCGCGCCGACACGACCTTCAGCGCCTCGGCGAGGCCGCCCGCGACCTCCAGCTCCTGCGGAGCGGCGCGCGCGGCGCAGGACGCCAGCAGGCCGATCACGGCCGACGCCACACCGGAGCGGTGGCCTCGTCGGACGGGCGGATCCGGTCGAACCACACGCCCCAGCCGCTCTCGGCGACCGACCAGGTGACGAACCAGGTCTCGGCGGCGTCCGCCGATCGGACCACCTGATCGAGCAGCGCCCGGGCGGTGCCGTCGGCGGGGATCGTCACCTCGGGGTCGCCGGTCTGGAGCGCGTAGCCGTCGCGCAGGTCGATCACGGGGACCGTCGTGGTCGCCGCCACCGCGTCGAGGATCCGTCGATACAGCTCGGTCGGGGTCCCCGACGGTCGATCGAGGTGGATCACCGCGTCGAGGAGTGGGGTGTACGGCCGGAGGCTCCCGCCCGCGTCAGCGTCGGCCACCGGCACCACGTGCACGCGCTCCGCTCCGCCCCGCGCTGCGTCGGGCGGAGCGGAACGATGTTCACCCACCCTGGCCCTCCCCAGGGAGGGAATGTGGATGCTTCGACGACCGAGTACCGCGCTTCGGGCCGAGGGCGACGGTTCCAGGCGTCGACCGCGGCCTGCACGGCCTCGAGACCGCTGTCCGCAGCCGGGTAGTCGAATCGGAACGGACCGAACGCGGTCTGGAGCCTGGAACGCGGCTCGGTGGGCGTCGACACCCACTCGGATCCCTCGCGATCGAGCGGAGTCCCTTCGAACGAGACCGCCACGCCGTGGCGCGCCGCGAGCACCCGCAGCGCGTGCACCAGCCCGCCGTCCGTGACGTCGACGTCCAGCCGATCGGAACCGAGCGCGACGGAGACGAGCATCCCCGAGACCCACACCGGACACCTCCTGGACGGCACACCCGCGCGTCACCGTCCGGACGGATCGTCGGTGGGGCGGATACGGTCGAACCACAAGTTCCAGCCGTGCCACGGACCGTCGAGCACCGACCAGTTCAGACACCATGTATCTGCCAAATCGGACGCGTCGACCACCCGATCCAGCAGATCCCGCGCGGTTCCGGTCGCTGGCACGGTGATCGGGGCCAAGCCCTCGCTGTCCATCGCGTACCCCTCGCGGATGTCGTGGATCGGCACCCCGGCGGCCAGGGACAGCGCGACCGCGATTGCCTGGTACAGCTCGGTGGGGGTCCCCGTCGTGCGATCGAGGTGAATCACGGTGTCGAGCACCGGCGTGTACGGGCGAAGGATCCCGTCCGCGTCCGCGTCGGCGACCGGGACTACGTGGATGAACCCAGGCGCCTCGCGCACCGCGTACCGCGCCTCGGGGCTGGGGCGGGCGTTCCACGCCGCGACCACAGCCCGGACCGCCTCGATCCCGGTGCTGCCCGCAGGAACCGAGGCCCGGAACGGTCCGTACGCGGTCTGGAGGCGGGCGCCGGTCGACGGTTCCCACCGCCACTCGGGTCCCTCGCGGTCGAGCGGGGTCCCCTCGAACGTCACCGCGGTCCGGTACTCGGAGGCCAACACGTGGACGGCCCACAGCAACCCGCCGTCGGCGACCTCGACTTCGGTGGACACCGGGGCTGCCGAAGACGCGGCGATCGTCCACAGCGCAGCCAGCACTTGCCCTCCCGACAACCACAGCCTACCGCAGGCGGCACCGCCGCGCCACCGACGATCGCTCGGATCCCGGCGGTGAACGGACGGTGGCCGATTCGTGGGTTCCCGCCCGCGAATGGTGTACGCTCCAGTCAGAGGGGAGGACACCGCTGATCGCGCTGCTCGTCGGTCTCGGCTGGGGGCTGTGGTTCCCTCCCGCGCGCGCGGTCACGCCGGAGGCCCTGACCGCCCGGCTGGCTGAGATCGAGCAGGATCGCGCCCTGCGGATCACCCAGGCGCCGCGCCCGAACGAGGCGGATCTCCGGAAGGCCGCGGGCGGCGCGGTCGTGACCGGGCTGCTCGACAGCTCGTCCGGCAGCCGCGCGTACGGGCTCGCGGTCGTACCGCTGTCGATCGGTCTGTTCTGGTCCGCGCTGAACGACGAGACGCGCCAGCCCGGATACACCGCCATCGCGTACTCGGAGCTGCTGTCCGGTCGCGCCTGTGCGTCCGGTCGGCGGGTGCTCCAGTACCTCCCGGTGCCGATGCTGTCCGACCGGTGGTGGATCGGGGTGCTGACCAAGAACGCGAAGCTGATGCAGGCGAGCGGCGGCGCGGTCCGGGAGCTGTCGTGGGCGAGCTCGGTCGACGTCGCCGAGATCACCACCGAGAGCGGCAAGAAGATCATCGGCGAGGCCGAGCCGATCGGGTTCACCAAGGGCGCGTGGTTCCTGGTGGCCCTGTCCGAGGCCGACACCTACGTCGAGTACTACCTGCACACCGACCCCGGCGGCTCGATCTCGCCGGGGATGGCGTCGATGTTCGCCACCAAGGGGGTCCGCGACACGATCGCCGCCATCCAACGGTTCGCGAAGGAGGCTCACCCCGCATGCCCCATCGAGTGATGTTCGCGCTGTGCGTGGGCCTCGCGATCGCACCGGTCGCGCGGGCTCAGACCGACCCGTTCGCGTGGTCCGAGCCGGATCCGGACAGCCAGCTCGCCCGCGACCGGACCGAGATCCCGCTCGGCAAGGCCGCGGTGTTCGTGCCGTCGATCACCGGGGCGCTGAACGAGCCGCCGGTGATCCTGGTCGACGCCACCGGCGACGAAGTGATCGACATCCCCACCGGCCAGCGGGTGCTGGTCGATCCCGGGTCGTACGTGGTGATCGTGTCGTCCGGGTCGCCGATGCAGGGCGTGGGCGTCGCGATCGACGCGACCGAGGGCGACACCACGGTGATCCCGGTCCAGTGGGGCGCGCTCCGGATCGAGGTCACCGACGACCACCGGGTCCCGCACCGCGGCAGCTACGAGCTGATCCGCGCCGACACCCGCGAGCCGTACGGCACCGGGTTCGGCGCGGACACCCTCCAGGGCGAGTCGCTCGCGACCTGGCTGCTGCCGCCGGGCGTGTACCGAATCGTCAAGACCGGGAGCAACTACCGGGCGCTGCGCGACTTCGCGACGGTGTACGTCCCCGAGGCCGGGTTCGTCCGGTACCGGCTGGTGCTCGACCCGGACACCGGGGAGTTCCAGGGCTCGGGGGTCCTGCTGCCGGACGAGTTCGGCTCGCCGCAGGACCGGTCGACCCGGTGGTTCAAGAGCCTGGTGCTCGGCGCGGTCGGGTCGCTCGCCCAGACCCAGAACGTGGTCGGGGTGAACAACCAGCTCACCGCCGCGGGCTCGCTGTTCGTCGACGGCCAGCTCGCGTACAACGTCGACGACCACAGCGTGTCCGCCCTGCTCCAGGTCGAGGAGGGGGCGTCGCAGATCCGCCCCCAGGAGGGCCAGCCGCTCCCGCTGGTCAAGACGCGCGACCGGATGCGGCTCGACGGGCTGTACACGTTCTACGCGAAGCCGTGGCTCGGGCCGTACGCGCGGGTCACCGGCGAGACCCAGGCGTTCCGGACCGACGTGCTCGTCACCGACGACACCACCCTGTCGCGCGAGTACGCGTCCGGCACCGTCCAGTCCGAGTTCGTGCCGGCCAACGACACGTTCTTCGTCGCCGACGCGTGGGAGCCGACGTTGCTCCGCGAGGGGACCGGCCTGAACACGCGGTTCGTGAACAACCGGTGGGTCACGCTGAACGTCCGACTCGGCCTCGGGCTGCGCCAGAACCGGTACGGCGGGGCGTGGGTGATCGAGGATCTCCCGCGCACCTCGGACATCGAGTACCGCCAGGTCGACAGCTTCGATCAGGAGGGCGTCGAGAGCACGATCATCGCCACCGCCCGGCTCCCCGGGTGGGCGGTGTACGCCACCGACGTCGAGTTCTTCGCGGACTTCCAGTCGTTCGACGAACCGAGCATCGAGTGGCGCAACACGCTGACCCTGCGGATCACCCGGAACCTGTCGCTGAACTACTACCTGAACCTGGAGCGGTCCCCGCAGGTGGTCGACACGCTCCAGCTCGAGCAGAGCGTGCTGCTGCGCGCCTCGTGGGCGATCCTGTGACCCGGGCGATGCCGAAGATCGGCGGGATCGCGTTGGCATTCGCGCTGGCGTTGGCGTCGTCCGGTGGCGGGTGCGTGGCCAAGGGGCGGCACGAGATCACCGAGGTCCAGCTCGCGGCCACCCGGACCGCGCTGTCGGCGCAGACCGCCCGGTACGTGGTCGACGCGCACCAGGCCGAGCTCGATCTCCAGGCGCTCCGGGCAGAGATCGACCGGCGTCAGCTCCAGCTCGACGAGCTGATCGCCCGGGGAGACGCGCGCGACGCCGAGCTCGACCGCCTGCAAGCCGAGCGGCTCGCGCTGCTGGACGCCCAGGCCCGCGCCGAGGCGGAGCTGACCGCGACCCGCGAGGCCCTCGCCGCCGCGACGGCGAAGAAGAACCGCGGCAAGCCGGCCGTGCCGGTGCCGCTGCCGGCGACCGTGCCGGAGGTGGTGGCCCTCGCGCGCGCCGAGGTGGTCGCGGCGGTCGAGGACCAGTTCCACACCGGGCTCGAGCGTCAACGGCTCGACGCGGCGCGGATCGCGGTCGAGGCGGCGTTCGCGCCGCTCGTCGCCGAGGGGCGGGTCGAGGTCCTCACCCGGTCGGGTCCGGGCGGCGACACACCGGTGGTGCGGATCCGGACCGGGATGCTGTTCCAAGAGGGGTTCAGCACGCTGTCGCCGCGCGGGCAGCAGATCGTCGACGAGGTCGCGGCGGCGCTCGGGAACGTGCCCGGGCGGTTCGTGACGATCGAGGGCCACACCGACGACCGGCCGGTCCACTCGGCCGAGTTCCCGTCGAACTGGGAGCGGGCGTTCGCCCACGCGGTCGCGGTGCTGCGCGGACTCGAGGGCGCTGGAGCGAAGGCGACGCTGTCGGCGGCGTCGTTCGCCGGCACCCGCCCGCTCGTCCCGAACGACACGCCGGAGCACCGGGCGGAGAACGCGCGGGTCGAGCTGGTGATCGAGGTGGATCCGGCGCTCGCCACGGCGTTCGCGCCGACGCCGCCGGAGGAGCCGCCGGTCCCCACGGAGCCTGGCCCGACCGAGCCTGGCCCGACCGAGCCTGGCCCGGAGGCGCCCAGCCCGGCGCCGTAGGACGCGGCGCCTACTGGCTGGCGGAGCCCTCGGACGCAGGACGGGGCCCAGCGCGCCGCGGTCGTCGCGCGGTCAGCTCACCCCGCCGATGATCCCCTTGCCCTCGGCCGCGGCCTGCGCGAAGAACTCGCCGATCCCGAACGGATCCGGGTCCTTCTTGCCCTCCGCCGCGATCTCGGCCACCTCCGCCGGGGCGAACGCGAACGCGGCGCCGTAGCAGAACTCGTATCCGACCTCGTCGCCGGACCCCTCCCCCATCGCGCGCGCGAGCCACTCGCCGCCGGCCTCGGCCTCGACCATCGCCTCGACCACCTCGGAGATCGTCCGGTAGTCCTCGCCGAACACGTCGGCGTCGGGGTCGAAGTCGCCCGGCTTCGGGAGCGCGCTGTCGAAGAACAGCGGTTCGACCGTCTCGGGCTTCGCCCGGAGCGACTTCAGCGTGCTCGCGCTCACCTTCGCGTAGTTCAACCACATCGACATCGGTTCACCGGACGCTGACGAGGAACTGGGCGGTGTACGGCGGGCTCCCCCCGCCGAGCTGCTGGAAGAACGGGAAGTCCACCAGGAACCCCTCGGAGGTCTGCGACACCCAGGTGGTGGTCTCCGCCCCGGCGCCGGCCTGGAGCGACGAGTCGATCACGTCGGCGATCCCGTCGAGGTCTATGTCGCGGGTCGGGTACCAGTACACGTACAGGTCGACGTCACAGGGGTTCGCGGCCGGCCACCCGAGCTCGGCGACGTAGTTCGCGGGCGTGGTGGTGGTGAACCCGATCCCCTCGAAGTCGCGCCGGAGCTGCTGGTTGTCGTTCGCGGGATCGAGCGGGTCGACCTCGAACGTCACGCAGCCGGTGAACGGCGGGGCGGCGGCGACCGCGTGCTGGTCGAGCGGCCACACGTCGCCGACCTCGGGCAGCGTGCCGAGCGCCTCCACGTCGAGCGGGACCTCGGCGACCTCGCTGACGTGGCCGTCGAGGTCGGTCGCGGTGAGGGTCCAGGTCTGGTGGACCGGCGTGTCGCAGTCGAGCCAGCTCGGGGTACCGGGGATCTCGGGGATCTGCACCACGATCGTCGACACGCCCTCGGGATCCCACTGGGTCACGTCCGGGATCACGTACGGGCGGTCGGTGGTGCCGTCGTTCAGGTTCAGCGTGACGCCCAGCAGGCTCGTGTCGTCCGGATCGGCCAGCGCGAACTGCACCACCACCTGGGTCAGCCGCGGCGACACGGTGAACGTCGCGATCACCGGCGGGTCGCCGGGGAGCGGGTCCGTGTCGGCGTCGGAGTCGCTGTCGGCGTCGGCGTCGCTGTCGGCGTCGGTGTCCGCGTCGCCGTCGGACGGGGGGGTGGTCGGGTCGCCGTCGGCGTCGACGTTCGACAGGTCGGGCGGCCCGAACACGTACGGGCACCCGAACAGGCCGGCGAGCAACAACATCGGAGCGTTCACCCTACCCTCGCGGATCGGACTGCGCGTAGTATGGCCTCTTCCGGAGCCGGCCGCACGTCCCGGTGGTCGAGCGGGTCCGGTGCGGCGGGCGGACCGCGCTGGCGACCCGGTCAGCGCGCCGGTCGTGGGCCCGTTCGTGGTCCCGCTCCGGACGCCGACCCCGAACCCGCCCGACGGGTGCGGACCAGCCGAGCCAGGGCCACGGTCAGCGCCGCCGCGACGGCTCCGGACCCGCCGCCGGAGCCGGTCGATCCCGTGTCGCACCCGCCGCCGCCCTCGCTCGCGAGCGCCCCGACCAGCCCGACGTCCGCTGGCGCGGGGGCGCCGACCCGGACGTCCGGCCCGGAGACCTGGCCGTCCTGGTCGATGTCGCGCCAGGCTGCGCCCGCCGCGGCGTCGGCGGCCCACTCCGCGGTCCGCGGGGGGGCCGCGTCGAGCACCACGTCGGGCCCGAGCGCCTCGAGCGACGCCCGATCGATGGTCACCGGGAACTCGACCAGCAGCGGCTCCCCGTCGACCACCACCGGGTCGGCGGTCGCGATCGTGCCCACGTCGAGCGCCACCGAGAACGCGGTCGCCGGCGTGTCGCCGACCAGCACCACCGGACCGTCGAGCGCGAGCGACAGCCCGCACCACACCCCGGCGGGCACCGCGACGGGCGCGTCCGACGGGGCGAGGCCGTCGAGGATCGTGGGGGCCTCGATCACCACGGCGTCGCCGCCGCACCGGTCCACCACCACCGCGCCGACCGGGACGGTGACCTCGGCCAGGACCACCTCCGGGTCGACCGACCGGGCCTTGATGTCGGCGTCGCCGGGGTTCCCGACCGCGGTCCCGCCGTGCGGATCCGGCAGGCACCCGCACCACACCGCGGTCAGCGCCCACGCCCCGCTCCACCACCGCGACCGCCACCGCGACCACGCGCGCGTCCACCTCGACGACCACGACCAGCACCGGGTCCAGGACCACGTCACGTCGGCTCCCCTCGCCCGCGGGACAGCGGGAACAGGCACAGCTCGACCTGGTACACCCGCTCGGCGTCGGCGGCGTGCTGGTCGCACAGGTGGAGCAGCCGCTCCTGGAACCGGTCGAGCTCGGCCTTCAGCGCCGGCACCAGCGACTCGGGCACCGCGACCGTCACCCCGACCAGGTGGCGCTCCGCCGACGGGACGGACCCGACCGCGGCCGTCGCCCGCTCGAGCATCTGGCGGTGGTAGTTGTGGACCGCGAGCCCGCGGACCTGGTGCGGCGTGGCGACCGAGGTGTCGGCCGGGACCCACCGCCCGTCGCGCTCGACCAGCAGCCCGAGCTGCCGCAGCACCCCGAGGGCGTCGCGGGCCTGGGCGACCGGGATCCGCGGCTCGAGCGTCTTCGCGACCCACTCCGCCTCGGCGCGGAAGTCCGACCGGAGGGCGAGCTCGCGGATCGCCGGGAGGAACCAGCTCGACAGGTACGCGAACGCGGCGCCGTCGATCGGGCGGGCCTGGCGGAACCGGCGGGACGCGGCGATCCGGTCCCACGCGGCGTTCCGCTCGGTCTCGGTCGGCCCCTGGTCGAACGCGACGAGGTCCCGGAAGAACGCCGCGGCGCCGCCGCCGAGCCCGAGCGCCCGCACGAACCCGTCGATCATCGGCGCCGACAGGTTCCGCTTGCCGGACGCGACCTCGGCCAGCAGCGACGGGCTCGCCGCCCCGGCGCGCCGGGCGAACAGGCGGTGGGAGAACCGCGCGTCGGCCGCCTTGCGGGCGGCGTACCACGCGTCGAGGAACTGCCGGTACGACAGGAACTGGAACACATCCGGCAGGTCGCCCGTCCGCACGCCCCGTTCTACCCGACCTGGCGGCCGATTCCCACCGCGCCGTGCGTACACCCGGTCGATCACGATCTGCGCCTCGTCGAGGTCCCACGCCAGGCCGTCCGCGCGGTGCGTACGGTTTCACCGGGTGTCGCGCGTACGCCGTCACGGGGGCGCCCCTGGTCGACCCGGGTCCCGGGGCGTAGGTTGCGGGCATGGACGCCTACCCGTCGCTCCCGCTCCCCACGTTCGGCGGAAAACAGTTCTGGGGCGACGTGTTCCTGTACGCCGGGTACCGGATCCAACAGAACGTGTTCACCCGGCACTTCCGGCTGCTCGGCCCCACCCGGTTCGCCCCGAGCGGCGACGCGCGGCTCGCGGTCGGGTCGTACGAGCACTGCCACGCCACGTTCCACCGGCTCAAGGCCGCGAAGGACATCCGACCGGCCAGCGACCACGCGGTCCTGCTGCTGCACGGGATCTTCCGCAGCAAGGACTCGTTCGGCCCGATGACCCGTCGGCTGTGCGCCGAGGGCTTCGACGCCCACGCGGTGAACTACCCGTCGACCCGCCAGACGCTCGAGGAGCACGCCGACCAGGTCGAGCAGGTGCTCGAGCGGCTCGAGGACACCCGGGAGGTGTCGTTCGTGACCCACAGCATGGGCGGAATCGTGGCGCGGGTGCTGCTCGGCCGGCAGGGGCGCCCGTGGCGCGACCGGATCCGGGTCAACCGGCTGGTGATGATCGCCACCCCGAACCGCGGGTCCGAGCTCGCCACCCGCCTCGACGCGCTGCCGGTCACCCGGACCGTCGCCGGGCCGTCGCTCGGGCAGATGGCGCTCGACCGGGTCGACCGGATCCCGCTGCCGACGGTGCCGTTCGGGGTGGTG
>JBEBJW010000136.1:0-9935 GCA_040079715.1 Myxococcota bacterium
TCCCAACGTCCGCCCGTGCTAGGATCAGCCGGTCGTTGGGAGGTGTCGGATGGCGTGGGTGTGGTTGGTCCTGACCGGCTGCCAGCAGGACGTGCTGGCGACCCTCGGCAGCATCACCGGCGTGCCGGCAGGCGAGGCACCGGCCGAGATCCCCGCCACGCCGCCGCAGATGGGCGAGCCCGTCTCCGCTCCGTCCGCGACCGAAGAGGTCGCCGAGCCGGTGGCGGCCGAGCCCGCGCCCGAGCCGCCCCCCGCGAAGTTCGATCCGATCTCGGTCCCGCAGGGCCCGCGCGAGGGAGACGGCGTGAAGTGGGACGGCGTGCGCCAGCGGGGTCCCGGTCGCACCCCGCCCACCGGCGCGACGAACGAGAAGCCGATGAAGCTGTAGCCGACGTTCGGCGCGTCCGGGCGGACGTCGCCCTCGGGCCGCGCCGGCGACCTGCCGATCGTTTGCACCCGGCCGGGTACGACGCCGGCCGAACGGTGTAGGATGGACCGCACCGTGAGATCAGCACCGTGAGATCAGCACCGTGAGACCTCACCGTGAGACCTCACCGTGGCGCCGCCATCGTCGCGGCGCACCGTCGCGCCGCGCCGGCGCCTGACCGGGCCGACCGAGGGGAACGCCAGATGCAGATCCGAGACCTGGACACCGAATCCCGACTCCGCCTGGTGCGGTTCGTGTGCTCGTTCGCGTGGGCCGATCTCGAGGTCCAGGACGCCGAGCGATCGCTGGTGATGCGGATGCTCGACCAGCTCGGCCTCGACGGCGAGGAGAAGGTCGAGGCCGAGAAGTGGCTGCAGATGCCGCCCTACCCGGAGGACGTCGACCCGACGGACATCCCGCTCGAGCACCGCCAGATCTTCCTCAGCACGATCCTGCAGGTGGTCGGCGCCGACGGCGTGGTCGATCCGAAGGAGATGGAGACCCTGTCGGTGTTCGAGAAGCTGCTCCGGGCCAACCCGGACGAAGACACGTTCGGCGGCTGACCGACCCCGCCCGGCGGGTCACGGCCCGGCGGTGGTGGCCTCGTCCCGGCAGTGGGCGATCAGGTCGAAGTACGCGTTCGACACCGGGTTGCTCACCCGGACCGCGAGCTGGTTCTCGCCGACCACCACCCGATCGGTCACGTCGACCGCGGCGACCACGGTGGTGACGAGGCAGTTCGCGTGCTCGTTCACGCACCCCTCCTGCTGCCAGTCGCCGCCCCAGTGCCCGACGAACGCCCCGTTCATCCACAGCCAGATCCCGTCGTCCGACTCGAGCTCGAACGACAGGTCGAACGGCAGCGACGCCTCGGTCCACCGGCCGACGTACACCCGGTCGAGGCCGATCGGGATCGTCCGATCCGGGAGCGCGACCGCGGCGAACGCCGAGTCGTCCGCCAGCGGGTCCCAGAACGGCAGCCCGGTCGGGTCCACCGGGTCGGGCTCGGTCGCGAACGGGTCCGACCCGACCCAGCTCCACGCCGGCGGGACGAACGTGTCGCACGACGGCGCGGGCGGCGTCGTCTCCACCGGCGGCGTCGTGTCCGGCGGCGTGGTGGCGGGCGGCGTGGTATCGATCGGATCGAACGGGCTGGCGGTGTCTCCCGGAGGGAGCGCCGTGCCCGGTTCGCTCTTCACGTCGTACTCGGAACACCCGGCGCACAGCGCCGCGATCGCGACCCCGACCCGTCCCATCGTGCCCTCCGTCCCCTGAACCCGTCAGCCCGTCAGCCCCGGGATCGGCCCGCTGCTCGCGTCGCCGAACCGGTCGATCGACTCGCCCATCGCCTGCGCCACCGACACCCACAGGTCGCCGTGCCGCCGGTACCCCTGCGCCAGCAGCCGCCCGGTCGACCACGCGCCCCCGGCCCCGCCCGCGACCACCACCGGGAGGTTGTCGTGGCGGTGCGTGTTGCCGTCCGACACCTCGGTGCACGCGACGCAGATCGTGTGGTCGAGCATCGTGCCGTCGCCCTCGGGCGTCGCCGCCAGCCGGTCGAGCAGCGACGCGAACTGCGACATCCACCACTGGACCTGCTGGACGAACGCGGCGTACTCGAGGTGCGCCGGGTCGTGGCTGGCGCCGTAGTGGCTCGCCTGGTGGCTGCGCATGTCGAACGCCGGGTCGTACATCGCGGTGCCCGGGAACCGGCTCATGATCAGCTCGCTCGTGTGGTGCGAGCACTGGATCGTGCCGACCCGGGTGAGCCCGCACGACATCGCGAGCACCATCAGGTCGAGCTGAGCGGTGAGCTGGGCCGGGAACAGCTCGGGCGCGTACAGCCCGAGCTCCCCGACGCCGCTCGTGTCGAGCCACGGGTCGTCGCAGGTCGGCGGGAGGACCACCCCGTCGAGCCGCTGCTCGACCTCCCTGAGCGCCTCGAGGTGCAGATCGAGCTTCACCTGGTCGGCGGTGCCCATCCGGGCCTTCAGGTCCGCGAGATCGGCGAGGGCCGTGTCGAGCACGCTGCGGGCCGCCGGGTCGGCCGGTCCGCCGGTCCCGCCGGTCCCGGTCCCGCCGTCGCCGAACAGGAGCGAGAACGCCTGGCGCGGGTCGTCCTCGGGGGCGATCGACACCCCGGGCGACACGTAGCTGACGTGCTTGTCGCCCGTCGCGCCGTCGACGTTCGACTGGACGCCGAGGTACAGGTGCCGCCACGGGGCGGACGCGCCGGCGGTGCGCGCGAGGTACTGGTCGATCGACTCGTTGTTCGCGTAGTCCGCCGCGGTCAGCAGCTTCTTCGCCCCGCCCGGGTGGGAGAAGTCCTCGGCCGGGCCCATCGACAGGCCGGTCACGAACACGCAGTCCTGCTGGCGGGCCGCGAGCGGCGTCAGCAGCTCCGGGAGGGTGAACGCGAACTCCGACCCGGTCGGGTCCCACAGCGACGGCTCGCCGTCCTGCGAGGCCCCGGCGACCCCGTCCGGGAACACGAAGAAGATCACCCGCTCGGCCACGCCGGTGCCGGCCCGGGCGATCCGCGGGACCAGCCCCGACAGCCCGCCGCCGACCGTGAGGCCGCCGAGGCTCGCGAGCCCGGACAGCACGTCCCGGCGCCGGATCGGGCTGCGGTTCACGGGGACCTCCAGCCGAACGTGTCGGAGCGGACGAGCGACACCCACAGCTCGACCAGCGCCCCGCCGGTCCGCCCGAACTCCGTCTCGAGCTGGTCGATCGCGCAGTCGTCGGCGTCGGTCTCGAGCCCGCCGACCGCGTACCGGCGGACCTGGGTGGCGAAGCACCGGCGTCCGGCGTCGCTGCCGGCGAGGATCTCGGCCAGCGCAGGCTCCCCGTCGAATGGGATCGGCGCGGCGGTTGGCGAGCCGAGCGCTGCGACCTCGCCCGACGCGTCGATCGGCCACCCGGCGTCCGTCGCGCGGGTCGCGCCGATCGGGTCGAACCCCTCGAGCCCGAACCCGACCGGGTCGATCAGGGCGTGGCAGCTCGCGCAGGCCGGGTCCGACGCGTGCTGGGCGTACCGCTCGCGGGTCGACGCGCCGGGGTCGACCGCCGGGACCCCGCCGGCGGCGGCCGGGGGCGGGCCGAACGTCTGGCACAGCAGGCGCTCGCGGACCAGCACCCCGCGCTGGACCGGCGAGGTCTGGTCGCTGTGGGCGGTGGCGGTGAGGACCGCGGCCTGGCCGAGGATCCCGCGCCGGTCGAGCGGAGCGGGGACGGCGGCGAACCCGGGCTCCGGCTGGGACACGCCGTACAGCCCGGCGAGCAGCGGATCGACCACCACCGTGTCGCCGGCGAGCAGGTCGCGGTACCGCCCCGGGCCGTCGAACGCGACCCACCCGGCGTACGCCGCGGTCTCGGCGACCATCGACGCCGCCAGGGCCGGGCTCCAGTCGGGGTACAGCTCGGTCGACCGCACCGCGTCCGGCACCTCGTCGACGCCGAGCCACTGGACCGCGAACGCGCCGAGCTGGTCGCGGGCCCGCGGGTCGGCGAGCATCCGCCGGGCCGCGGCCTCGCGCCCGTCCGGGTCGACCAGCAGGCCCGCCTCGGCGGCGTCGAGCAGCGCGTCGTCCGGCGGGGCGCCCCACACGAGGTACGACAGCTCCGACGCGAGCTCCCAGTCGTCGAGCGCGTACGCGCCGGTGCCGGGATCGAGCGCGCCCGACTCCACCCGGTACAGGAACCACGGCGACTGGAGGAACGCGCGGATCGCGGTGCCGACGCCGGCCGTCCGGTCGACGGCGCCGGGCAGGCCGCTCCCGTCGATCAGCGCCCGGTACCGGTCGACCTCGGCCTCGGTCAGCGGGCGGCGGAACGCGCGGCGCCCGAACGACCGGAGCCAGCCGTCGACGCAGGCGTCGTCGACCGGATCGCACCCGACCACGTCCCACGCGTCGATCACCGCGGCGGCCGCGAGCAGGACCGCGGCGCGATCGTACTGCTCGACGTGGACCGTGGTGACGATCCCGCTCTCGGCGGCGTTGTCGAACGGGTAGTGCTGGGGCCGGCTCTCCACCGGGAACGCCGCCGACGGCGACGGGCGCTCGGGCGGGGCCGCGCCGGCGCACGCCGACACCAGCACCGAGTTCACCGCGCCGAACCCGTCGTCTTCGGTGAGCGGGTTCGCCGGATCCGCGATCCACACCCCGTCGACCACGAACTTGTAGGTGAACCGGCCGTCGTCGACCGCGTGCTTGACCACCCACCCGTCGACCGACGCGGTGTACACGCCGGTCCACCCGCCGGCGGCCGGGGGGGGGGGGGCGGCACATCAAACACCCCCCCACACAGCCCGTCCCATAACGGATTACGGATTCTGCGTGTAAAAAGGGGGGGGGGGGGTGGGCGCCCACCCGTTGAACGACCCGGCGACGTGGACCGTCGACGTGGGCCCGGCCGGGATCACGAACGTGACGAGTTCGCACGGGTCCGGCGCGCAGACCCCGCCGACGCACGACTCGACCTCGACCGCGCACGCGGCGTCGGTCTCGCAGGCCGACAGGGACGGGAGCAGCGCGTCGACCGACCGATCGTATTCCCGACGGGTCAACAGCCGGACCTGGCGGGGCGGGTACGCGGTGACCTCGCACGCCGGCGCGTCGATCCCCGACGAGCCGCCCGGCGGTTCTCCGCCCGACGGACCGCGGGTCCCACACGCTGCGAGCAACCACCACATCGGCGCTCCCGTAACCGGGTCGGACGGTCCTCACCGAGCGTAACCCGAATCAGAGTCACGTTGGACCGAGTCGTGTAACCCGCGCGACACGGGCCGAGCGGTGGGGCGTCCGAACGGGATCTCGACGGCATGACCGGCGACCCGGGGCGCCGACCGACGGGACCCGGGGACCTCCCCCGGAGGCGCCGTCGGGACGGAGGCACGATGCGGACCACCAGCCGCCGCGGCGACACCGCGGTCACGGTCGCGGTGTCGATGATGACCCTGCTCGGGTTCACGGGGGTCGCGCTCGAGTTCGGGTTCCACGGGATCGCCGAGCGTCAGCTCCAGCTCGGCCTCGACGCCGCCTCGCACGCCGCGATGCTCGAGCTCGACGGGACCGCCGCCGGCGTGGCGCGCGCGGTCGCCGAGGGCGAGCGGATCGCGGCGAAGCACCACGTGCTCGGCGCGCCGCTGGTCCTCGACGACACCGACTTCGTGATGGGGCGGTTCGACAAGCTGAGCCGCACGTTCGTGGTCGACCCGGACCCGGTGATGGTCAACGCGATCCACGCCGAGCACACGATGACCGGGGTCACCGCGGGGCTCGCCGACTTCGTGTTCGGGTCGGCCGGGATGACGGTCGAGGCCCACGGCACGATCGCGAAGGGCCCCGGCCACGCGACGACCGGCGCGATCGGCGGCCCCGGGCTCGCGAACGGGCACTTCGACGTGGACACGGTGGTCGGGTCGCGGGACTGCGCCGGGAGCAAGACCTGCGCGTCGACCACCCTCCACACCCACGAGTACGACGACCTGTACGACGTGACCACCGTGGACCTCCTCGCGCCGAAGGGCGGCCACGTCGGGATCGACGACTGCATCGACAGCAAGGGCAAGGTGGTCCCGAGCTGCAGCACCGGAACCCGGGTGATCCCGGCCGCCCAGACGTTCAAGATCCTGGTGATCAACGCGGATCTGTCGCCGGGGGTGTGGCTGCGGGTCAACGGGGTGAACACCCCGGTCACCGTGTGGGACGACCAGCCGTTCTCGTCGATGCCGACGTTCGCGCTCGGGACGGTCGCCGGCGCGACCAAGCTGACCGAGCTCGCGGTCGGGTTCGACCTCGACGCGATCGCGTCGTGCGAGCTGTTGCCGACCACCACGACCGACGTCCGCAACAACACCGCCGGCAAGTACGGCGAGTGGCGGAACGGCGCGCTCACGGTCCAGCTGGTCAAGACCACCGCGACCCGCACCGCCGGCAAGAGCAACGGCGACCAGGACGTGGTGATCCACCAGAACAACGGCTTGCTGTGGGAGAGCACCTACTTCTGGCACTGGGACTCGGTGTCGTACCACAAGTCGGGTTGGACCACGCGGTTCGACCAGCTCGTGTGCGCGACCCCGGTGTTCGTGGACTGACGATGCACCTCCCCCGCCGAACCGGACGCAGAGGAGGGGCCGCGGTCGAGTTCGCGCTGATCGCGCCCGTCCTGTTCGCGATGCTGTCCGGGATCGTCGAGTGGGGGTGGTACCTGTTCAACCTCCAGCTCGTGCTGAACGCGGTCGCCGACGGGACGCGGGCCGGGGCGCGGATCCCGATGTCGGCGAGCCCGAGCCCGGCGACCGTCGCGCACGACCGCGCGGCGGCGCTGCTCCAGTCGCTCGGCGTCGTGTCGTCCGCGTCGACGGCGAGCGCGGCGGTCACGGTGATCACCTCGACCGGGGCGACCCCGGAGGTGTTCGTGTCGGTCTCCCTGCCGTACACCCCGCTGATCGGGCTGATCCCGACGCCCGCCACCTACTCCGCACAGTCGACGATGCGGCTCGAAGATCCGAACTGATGCGCCGCCACCAGTTCACGCACGGAGGGCGCTGATGTCCAGACTGTCCGAGAAGCGACGGCTCGAGTGGCGACGACGGGTCCGCGGCGCGGGGACGGTGCTGCTCGGCTCGATGATCCTCGGGTGGCTGGTCGGGCTCGCGTACGTGCGCCCGCTGCTGTTGCTCCAGTCGGATCTGGAGCGGATCCGGCGGGTGACCGCCCACCGCACGACCACCGTCCCGGTGCTGATCCGGACGGTCGGCGTCGGGACCGTGCTCGGTCCGAGCGATCTGTCGCTGATGGAGATCGAGCTCGTGTACGTCCCGCGGACCGCGCTGCGCGACCCGCTGGCGATCACCGGCCGGACGGTGTCGGAGCGGATGCTGGTCGGCGACTACGTGCGGACCGAGCGCCTGGCGGACCCGGAGGCCGGCTCGGGGCTCACCGCGCTGATCCCGCCGGGGATGCGCGCGCTGACCGTCAACGTGATCGACTGGAGCCGGGTGGCGGGGTTCGTCCAGCCCGGCGACTCGGTCGACGTGATCGTCACGATCCCGGCCAGCGCCGACGGGACCCGGCGGTCCGAGACCAAGACCCTCGCCCAGGCGGTGAAGGTGCTGGCGGTCGACGAGAAAATCTCGGACACCGCGACCGGCACCGAACCGGCTCGGATCCCCCAGGTGACGGTGGCGGTGAAACCCGACGTGGCGGAGCGGATGCTCCACGCGCTGAAGGTCGGCTCGGCCGCGCTGACCCTCCGGTCGGAGATCGATCTGCGGACCGCCGCCGAGACCGACGGGCAGATCGGGACGGCGTGGATCGGGCGCCAGCACGGCCGGATGTCGGTCGACGAGTTCCGGGCCCGGGTGGACGCCGCCGCGCTCCAGCGGATGGTCGACCTGGTGATGGGGCCGCCGCCGCCGGATCCGGGCCCGGCGGTCGACCCGGCGCTGCTCCGCAAGGTCTGGTGAGCCAGGCGGCGTGAACCTCGATCCGCTTCGCCATCGCACCCGCGGCGACTCACCGGGCCCACCCCCACCGGGCCAACCAGCGCCGGAACCAGCCCGTGGGCGGAGGCGCTGGCGACGGGGGCGCGCTCCGTCCCCGCGCGACCGCCTCCACGTCGATCAGCGGCGGACTCGGCGCGAACCACGGGGTGTCCGGGTCGAGCGGCCATTGGCCCGCCCCCCCGCACACGTGACACCACCCGCGGCAGTACGCGTGCGGCTCGAGCCCGCACAACTTGGCGCCGCCGCACTCGTCGCACAGCGTGAACCCAGGATCCGCCTCCGACAGCGGCTCCTGGGTCCAGCGCTGGCGCGCCTCCGGGTCGAACCACCCGGCGCCCATCAGGGCCCGATCCGGGGGCGAGGACGACCCGCCCGCTCCCGGCCCGTCCGAGGCGTCAGCTGCACCGGATCCGGCCGCCGCGGACCACGCACCGAAGATCCCCGCCGGTCTCGGGGACCTCGATCTCCGCCGCCATCGGGGTCGTCCCGTCGAGCTGGACGGTGCACCGTCCCGGGGCCACCGCGTGGAACCGCGCGACCGTGTCGGATCCGGACAGCGACTCGACCTGCTCCCGTCCCGCGCAGTTCAACGCGACCGACGCGATCGGGATGTCCGCGTCCACCCGGAGCTTCAGGTCGGCGCCCGCCGCGACCGCGACCGGCATCGACACCCCGCACCGCTGGCCGACGAGGCCGTTCACGAACCCGATCTCGGCGTCGTCGGCGACCACCGCCGACCGATCGCGGTACACCCCGAGCGGCCCGCCGCACGGGTCGCCGCCCATCGCGCCCGTCGTCACCCAGTCGGCGAACGCCATCAGCGCCTTGCCCTTCCGCAGGTTGTGCGGGTCGCCGTCGAGCAGCGCGCCCACCGTGGTGTGCAGCTCCTCCGTCACCGGCTCCATCGTCGTCGCGTCGCGGTACGCGATCCGCATCACGATCGGATCCTCCCGCACCACCCGACCGTCGCGGATCGCGAGGTCCTGGAGGAACAACTGGGTCGTGCCGGCGTGGTAGTGGATCGGGTCGACGTCCTCGGGGTTCGTCGACGCCTCCTCGCCGTAGAACTTCGCCATCGCGAGGGAGTCCGGCAGGTCGAGGCTGAACTGGACGTCGTGGGCGACGGTCCGCACCAGGCTGTCGAACCCGGGCCCGAACACCCGGTCGACCACCGCCTCGGATCCGAGGTACACGTAGGCCCCGCGGCCCTTCTCGGTCAGCTCGTCCAGCATCTCGTCGTTGAACTCGCGCCCGACGCCGATCCCGGACAGTCGGATGTCGTGCTGGTCCATCATCGTCCCGACCTGCGCCACCAGCGCCTCGTTCACGTTGCCGGTGTTCAGCTCGGCGTCGGTGACCAGCAGCACCCGCTGGTTCCGACCGTGGACGGTGGCGGCGTCGCGGCCGGTCTGGATCCGGTACGCCTCGTGCAGCCCGGCGTCGAGGTTCGTCGCGCTGGTCGGCACGATCGCCTCGACCACCTGCGCGAGCACCGCCGGGTCGTCGCGGCCGACCACGTAGTCCTCGAGCGGCGTGCACACCGACGAGTCGAACAGCACGAGGTCGACGCGATCGCCGCGCTGGAGGTTGCCGGACAGCAGCCCGAGGCCGCGCTTGGTGTACGACATCCGGTCCTCGGCCTCCATCGAGCACGACCGGTCGACCAGCAGGGTCAGGTCGAGCGGCTGGCGGGCCGGGTTCGCGCCGCGGACCGCGAGCGACACGGTGAGCTGGTCGCCGGTCTGCTCGGCCGCGCCGAGGACCCCGAACGTGTGCCCGTCGGCCGGGACGACGGTGTCGAAGCTGAAGTAGTTCAGCAGCTCGTGCGGGCGGATCTCGCCCGGCGACAGCGGCACCCCGCGCGACAGGGCGTACAGCACGCGCTGGGCCGAGGCGAGGCTCATCGAGTCGTCGTTCGACAGGTAGGTGACCGCGCCCCAGTCGTACACCGGCTGCGCCTTCTGCTTCGCGAGGTCCTTGTCGGCTCGGTCGGCC
>JBEBJW010000137.1:0-9865 GCA_040079715.1 Myxococcota bacterium
ATCCCCCGCCGGCGCGGTGTACCCCATCATCTTATCATCGTCTCGGACGTTTTTTGTCCGGGTCGCGCGCCCCGGGATGATTGAACCGGGTTCCCGGCGCGGGCTAGACTCGCCCCAGTTCGACCCCGCCTGCCTCGACACCACGGGTTCAACCCCGGCCGGCCATGCCCACCGAGTCAACCGAGTCCCCCGAGTCCGCGCCGCCTGCGCCCCGATCGCTCCGGTCGCTGCTGGCCGACGTCCGCGTGGTCGAGGTCCACGGCGAGCTCGATCGGCCGGTCGATCGGGTCACCCGCGACTCGCGCGCGGTGGGCCCGCGGTCGGTGTTCGTGGCGGTCCCTGGTGCGAACGTCGACGGCCACGCGTTCGTCCCGACGCTCGACGCGGCGGCGGTGGTGGTCGAGCGGCCGGTCGCGGCGCGGCCGGGCACCACGGTCGTGCGGGTCGAGGCGTGCAAGCCGGCGCTCGCGGCGCTGTCGGCGGCGCTCCACGATCACCCCGGGCGGGCGCTGAGCGTGGTCGCGGTCACCGGCACCAACGGCAAGACCACCGTGACCACGCTGATCGAGCAGGCGCTGATGCACCTGCGGATCCACGTCGGGCGGATCGGCACCACCGGCAACGCGATCGACGGCGTCGCGCCGCCGCACCTCGGGCAGGCCGCGTTCACCACCCCCGAGGCCCCCGAGCTCCAGGCGTTGCTGGCCGAGATGCGCCGGGCGGGTTGCGCGGTCGTCGCGATCGAGGCGAGCTCGATCGGCCTCGCCCAGCACCGGGTCGACGCGATCCCGTACGCGGTCGCGGTGTTCACCAACCTGACCCAGGATCACCTCGACTTCCACGGCACGATGGACCGGTACCGCGAGGCGAAGGCGCGGCTGTTCCGCGAGCTGCTGCGACCGGCGGGCGGGATGCCGCGGGCGGTGATCTGCGCCGACGATCCGGCCCACACCGCGATCGGCGCCCCGGCCGATCGGTGGACCTACGGGTTCCGGGACGGGGCGGACCTGCAGCTCCGGTCGATCGCGCTCGACCTGTCCCGCGGCGGGCCGAGCGGCACCGTGATCGCGCTGTCGACCCCGGACGCAGGCGACGTCGTGCTCCGAACCCCGCTGGTGGGCCGGCACAACGCGCTGAACGCGGTCGCGGCGTTCGGGGTGCTGCGGTGCCTCGGGATCTCGGTCGGCGACGCGCTGGCGGCGCTCGCGACCGTCGCCGGCGCCCCCGGCCGGCTCGAGCAGGTGCCGGATCCCGGCGGTCGGGTGGTGCTCGTCGACTACGCCCACAGCGACGACGCGCTCGCCAACGTGCTGCCCGCGATCCGCGAGCTGGTGACGGGCCAGCTGTGGGTGCTGTTCGGGTGCGGCGGCGACCGCGATCGTGGAAAACGGCCGAAGATGGGTTCAGTCGCGGCCCGGCTGGCCGACCGGATCGTGGTGACCACCGACAACCCCCGAACCGAGGATCCTTCCGCGATCGCCGCCGAGATCCTGGCTGGGATCCCCGACGATCCGACGGGTCGCCCGCGGGTCCACCTCGAGCTCGACCGGGAGGCGGCGATCCGGTGGGTGCTGGCGCAGGCGGCGCCGGGCGACGCGGTCCTGCTCGCGGGCAAGGGCCACGAGACGTACCAGGAGGTCGCCGGGATTCGGCGGCCGTTCGACGATCGAGCGATCGCGCGGCGCGCGCTGGAGGGACGATGAGCGTCCGGTTCGACGGACAGCAGATCGGCGCTGCGACCGGGGGGCGGGTGGTGCGCGACGGGCCGAAGGGCACGATCGCGACCGACACCCGCACGATCGGCGCAGGCACCTGGTTCGTGGCGTTGCGCGGCGATCGGTTCGACGCGCACGACTTCGTCCGGATGGCGGGCGAGCGCGGCGCGGTCGGGGTGGTGATCGACCGCGAGCTCGACGCGATCCCCGGCGGCGCGGCGTTCCAGGGCGGGGTCGTCGTGGTGCCGGACACCACCCGCGCCCTCCAGGCGCTCGGGAAGGCCGCGCGCGCGGCGTTCTCCGGTCCGGTCGCCGGGTTGACGGGATCGTCCGGCAAGACCACCACCCGGGCGCTGATCGCGCTGGCGCTGGCGCCGCTCGGGCGGGTCCACCAGACCACCGGCAACCTGAACAACCACATCGGGGTCCCGCTGACCCTGCTGTCGCGCCCGGAGGACGCGCGCGCGATGGTGATCGAGATGGGCACGAGCAGCCCGGGCGAGATCGAGGTCCTGGCCCGGCTCGCCACCCCGGACGTCCGGCTGATCGTGAACGTCGGGCCGGCCCACCTCGAGGAGCTCGGCGGACTCGACGGCGTCGCGGTCGAGAAGGGCGCGCTGTTCGCCACCGCCCGCCCGGGGGACGCGGTGTGCGTGAACCTCGACGATCCGCGGATCGCCGCGCTGCCGGTCCCGCCGAACGTCCGCCGGCTGACCTGGGGCACCACCGGCGACATCGCCCTGCGGGAAGCCCGGATCGATCCGGTGGCGCTCGCGACGGACGCCGCGTGGGACACCCCGGTCGGCCGGCTGTCGGTGCGGATCCCGGCGCCCGGTCACCACATCGCCCACGACGCGGCGGGCGCCCTGTGCGTAGCGCTCGCGTTGGGGATCGACCTGCGCGAGGCCGTCGCGGCGCTCGCAGCGTACGAGCCGGTCGGGATGCGGCTGCGGTCCGAGCCGCTCCCGGGCGGGGGCCGGGCGCTGAACGACGCGTACAACGCGAACCCGGCGTCGATGGAGGCGTCGCTCCGCCTGCTGGCGTCGCTGCCGGGGCGGCGGGCGGCGGTGCTCGGCGACATGCTGGAGCTCGGGCCCGACGAGCTCGACTGGCACCGGTCGATCGTCGCGCTCGCTGGCGAGCTCGGGCTCGATCACGTCGTGCTGGTGGGGCCGCGGATGGCGGCGGTCGCGGCGGCCTGTCCGGGGGCGGCGGTCCATCCGGATCCGGCGACCGCGGTCGAGCCGCTCCAGCAGTGGCTCGCCGACGGCGGGGCCGCGGATGTCGTACTGTTCAAGGGCAGCCGGGGGGCGCGGGTCGAGCGCGTCCTGCTCGGGCTGCGTGGCGAGATCCCGTCGGATGGGGGGCACTAGATGCTGTACGCGCTGTTCGTCGAGCCGGGACCCCTCGGAGAGCTGCTCCCGGGCGCGAACGTGTTCCGGTACATCACGTTCCGGACCGCGTGGGGGATGCTCACCGGCCTCGCGGTGACCTACGTCCTGTTCCCGCGGTTCATCGAGTGGATGCGCCAGCGGCGGGTCGATCAGATCATCCGGAGCGACGGGCCGGAGAGCCACCTGCTGAACAAGGTCGGCACGCCGACGATGGGCGGGGTGTGCATCATCGCCGGGGTCACGTTCTCGACGCTGGTGTGGTGCCGGCTCGACGAGCCCGGTCCGTGGCTCGTGCTGGCGGTGATGCTCGGCTACGGGCTGATCGGGTTCGTCGACGACTGGAAGAAGGTGATGTACCGAGACCCGGCCGGTCTGGCAGGCCGGATGAAGATCCTCGGGCAGGTCGTGTTCGGCGGCGGGGCGCTGTCGTACGGCTACGCGACCGGCGTGTTCCCGGCGACCCTCGCGGTGCCGTTCCTGCGGTCGCCGGTGTTCGACTTCGCGCACCTGTGGGCCGGCGCCCCGGTCGCGCTCGGGTGGCTGTTCGTCGCGTTCGCGCTGTTCGTGCTGGTCGCCGAGAGCAACGGGGTCAACCTGACCGACGGCCTCGACGGCCTCGCGATCGGCCCGGTGATGACCTGCGCGGCCACCTACGGTGCCATCGCGTACCTCGCGGGCAACGCCCGGTTCGCCGAGTACCTCGGGATCACGTTCGTCCCGGGGGTGGGCGAGGTGTCGGTGATCGCGTTCTCGCTCGTCGGGGCGGGCCTCGGATTCCTCTGGTACAACGCCTACCCAGCCCAGGTGTTCATGGGGGACGTGGGGTCGTTGTCGCTCGGCGGGACCCTCGCGATGTTCGCGGTGTTGACCAAGCACGAGATCCTGCTCGCGATCGTCGGCGGGATCTTCCTGCTCGAGTCGCTGTCGGTCGTGCTCCAGGTCGCGTCGTTCAAGACCACCGGCAAGCGGATGTTCGCGATGGCGCCGATCCACCACCACTACGAGAAGCTCGGCTGGTCCGAGCCGAAGATCATCGTCCGGTTCTGGATCATCAGCATCGTGCTCGCCCTCGTCGGGCTGTCGACGCTCAAGCTGCGGTGAGGGGAGGGGAACCGGTGGATCTGTCGGGCCGGCGCGTGCTGGTGATGGGCCTCGCGCGCTCCGGGCACGCGGCGGCGAGGCTCGCGCGCGACCGAGGGGCGCGGGTCGTGGCGATCGATCTCCGCACCGGGCTCGACCCGATCGACGGGGTGGTGCTCGAGCTCGGGCCCCACCGGCGGGAGCGGTTCGAGGAGGCGGACACGATCGTGGTGTCGCCCGGGATCCCGACCACCCAACCGGACCTCGCGTGGGCGATCGGCACGGGCAAGGACGTGGTCGGCGAGCTCGGGTTCGCCCTCCGGTTCCTCGACGCGCCGGTGATCGCGATCACCGGCACCAACGGCAAGTCCACCACCACCTGGTTCACCGGCCAGCTGATGACCGCCGCGGGATACCACCCGTTCGTCGGGGGCAACCTCGGGACGCCGGTCTGCGAGGCCGCGCTGGCGGACGAGCGGTACGACGTCCTCGTGCTCGAGGTGTCGAGCTACCAGCTCGAGCTGCCGGGGACGCTCCGGCCGCGGGTCGGCGCGATCCTGAACCTCACGCCGGATCACCTCGGGCGACACGGCTCGATGGACGGGTACGCGGCCGCGAAGGCGAAGCTGTTCGCGAACATGGACCGATCGGATCTCGCGGTGCTGCCGGTCGGGGACGAGAGGCTCGAGCGGGCCGACGTGTACGCCGGGTCGCGCGGGTGGCTCGGCGCGCACCCCGGGGTGGTCCGGACCGGCCGCGAGGTGGCGATCGCGCTGCCGGACGGCCGCACGGCGTCGCTGTCGCTCGCGGGGTTCGCGGTCCCGGGCGAGCACAACCTCGACAACGCCGCCGCCGCCGCGCTGCTCGCGATCGCGTTCGGCGCCGATCCCGCGCGGGTCGCCGCCCGGCTGCCGACGCTCGAGCCGCTGGCCCACCGGATGCAGATCGTCGCCCGGGTGGCCGACGTGCTGTGGATCGACGACTCGAAGGCCACGAACCTCGACGCTGCCCGGGTCGGGATCGCGGGGATCGATCGGGCGGCGGTGGTGCTGCTCGGCGGGCAGGGCAAGCCGAACCCCGACGGCACCCTCGGGTTCGACGCGCTCGGGCCCGCGCTCGCCCGCCACCGCGCGGTGGTCACGTTCGGGCAGGACGGGCCCCGGATCGCGGCCGAGCTCCTGGCGGTCGGGGTCGTGTCGGCCCCGGCCCCGACCCTGAAGGACGCGGTCGCGCTCGCCGGCCGGCTGTGTCGTCCCGGCGACGCGGTGCTGCTGTCGCCCGGGTGCGCGAGCTTCGACGAGTTCCAGAACTTCGAGCACCGCGGCGACCAGTTCGCCGCGTGGGTGCGGGAGAGGGGCCGATGAGCGCCACCACCGTCCCCGGAGACGCGCCGGTCCGCCGGTCCGCCGGGTTCGACTTCGGGCTGCTCGGCACGGCCCTCGCCACCGCCGCGCTCGGGGTGGTGATGATCCTGTCGGCGTCGTCGCTCGAGGCGGCCTCGACCTACGGCGACGCGTTCCACTATGTCTGGCGGCAGCTCGCCGGGCTGTCGCTCGGCGCGGTGGGGGCGGTGGTCGTGCTGCTCGCGCCGTACGGCTCGGTGCGCAGGTTCGCGTGGCCGCTGTACCTGATCACGCTCGGCCTGCTGCTGGTCGTGCTGACCCCCGTCGGGCACGAGGTGAACGGCGCGGTCCGGTGGATCTCGCTCGGTCCGGTGAACATCCAGCCGTCGGAGATCGCGCGGCTGTCGATCGTCGGGATCCTGGCGGACTACCTGGCGAACAACCGCGGACGGCTCAAGGATGTGGTCGGTGTGGGGATCCCGGCCCTCGGCCTCGTGCTGCCGCTGGTCGTGCTGGTGATCTTCCAGAAGGACTTCGGCACCACCGCGATCCTGATCGGGCTCGCCGGGACGATGCTGTTCGTCGCTGGCCTGCAGTGGCGGTGGCTGGCGATCGGCTCGCTGGCTGCGGCGTCGCTGCTCGGGTTCCTGGTGGTGATCGAGCCGTACCGGGTGCGCCGGTTGTTGAGCTTCGTCGACCCGTTCGCGGATCCGTCGGGCTCCGGGTACCAGGTGGTCCAGGGGTGGGTCGCCCTCGCGACCGGCGGCCCGTTCGGCACCGGCATCGCGTCGGGGGTGGCGCAGCGCGGGTTCCTCCCCGAGCCCCACTCGGACTTCATCGGGGCGGTGATCGGCGAGGAGCTCGGCGCGATCGGGTGGTGCGCCACCGTGGGGCTCGAGATGATGCTGGTGTGGCGCGCGGCGACGATCGCCCAGCGCGCGCCGGACCTGTTCGGGATGCTGGCCGCGACCGGGATCGCCGCGATGTTCGGCGCGCAGGCGGTGATCAACCTCGGCGTGGTCGGCGGGATGATGCCGGCGAAGGGCCTCGTGCTGCCGTTCCTGTCGTACGGCGCGTCGGCGGCGGTGGTCCACTCGGTGTGCGTGGGGCTGCTGCTGAAGATCGGGGTCGAGTCGGCCCGGGCTCCGACCGGCGGGGGGAGCTGATGTTCCGCGGGAAGGTCCGGGTCATTCACTTCGTGGGGATCGGCGGGATCGGGATGTCCGGCATCGCCGAGGTGCTGCTGACGCTCGGGTTCCGGGTGTCGGGGTCCGACCTGAAGGAGTCGCCGACGCTCGCCCGGCTGCGCGGCCTCGGGGCGGTGCTCCACCTCGGCCACGACCCGTCCAACGTCGGTGAGGCCGACGTGGTGGTGATCTCGTCCGCGGTCCGGGCGGACAACCCCGAGATCCGGGCCGCGGCCGGCCTCGGGATCCCGGTGATCCGGCGGGCGGAGATGCTCGCCGAGTTGATGCGGCTGAAGTACGGGATCGCGGTCGCCGGGACCCACGGCAAGACCACCACCACCTCGATGCTCGCCCAGTGCCTCGCCGCCGGCGGCCTCGATCCGACCGTGGTGATCGGCGGCAAGCTCGACAGCCTCGGCGGGTCGAACGCGAAGCTCGGGGTGGGCGAGTACCTCGTCGCCGAGGCGGACGAGTCGGACGGCACGTTCACCGTGCTCACCCCGACGGTCACCCTGGTCACGAACATCGACCCCGAGCACCTCGACCACCACGGGACGCTCGAGAACCTCGAGCGCGCGTTCGCCGACTTCGCGAACCGGGTCCCGTTCTACGGGTTCTCGGTGTTGTGCCTCGATCACCCGCGGGTCCAGGCGCTGATCCCGGTCGTGCGTCGTCGGGTGGTCACCTACGGGTTCGCGCGGCAGGCGGAGTACCGCGCGACGAACCTCGTGTTCGACGGGATGGACACCCGGTTCGTCGTGTGGAAGGGCGACGTGGCGCTCGGGGAGATCCACCTCGCGGTCCCCGGCAAGCACAACGTCCAGAACGCGACCGGGGCGGTGGCGGCGGCGCTCGAGCTGTCGATCCCGTTCGACCGGGTCCAGGCCGGCCTCGAGGGGTTCGGCGGGGTCCACCGGCGGTTCACGATCGTCGGCGAGCCGCGCGGGATCCTGCTGGTCGACGACTACGGGCACCACCCGGTGGAGATCGAGGCGACCTTGTCCGCGTCGGAGACGGCGTTCCCGGAGCGCCGGATCGTCGCGGTGTTCCAGCCGCACCGATACACCCGGGTCCGCGACCTGTGGGGCGAGTTCAGCACCGCGTTCAACCGGGCGTCGGAGGTCGTGGTGTGCCCGGTGTACGCCGCCGGCGAGGAGCCGATCCCCGGGGTCGACGCCGAGCGGATGGCGGCCGAGATGCGCGATCGCGGCCACCGCGGCACCCGGGCGGTCGCCGACCTCGCGGGCGCCGTGGACGCGCTGGTCGGGCTCGTCCGTCCCGGCGACGTGGTGATCGCGCTCGGGGCCGGCAACGTGAACCAGGTGGTCAAGGATCTGGCGGAGCGCCTGCAGTGAGCGACGGGCTGACCGTCCTGCCGTGGGAGCCGCTCGCCCGGCACACCGCGTGGCGCACCGGCGGCGCGTGCGGGGCGTGGGTGGTGGCGCACGACCTCGCGGCGGTGGCCGAGGTCGTGTCCGACTGTCGCGCGGTCGACTGGAAGCTCACGGTGGTCGGCGCGGGCACCCGGTCGGTGTTCCGCGACGGTCCGATCGACGGGGCGGTGATGCGCCTCGGCACGGGGTTCACCGGGTTCGGAGGGTTCGGCGACGGCGCCGAGCACACGGTCGGCGCCGCGTACCCGACCTCGGCCCTCGCGTGGGCCGCGGCGGCGGCTGGGCGGACCGGCCTCGAGCGCCACGGGACGGTCGCCGGCACGATCGCGGCGTCGATCCTGCTCGACGACGGGTGGGACGATCTCGTCGTCGCGGTGTCGGTCCTGCGGCGGGACAAGCCGGTCGACGTGCCGCTCGACGAGGCGCGCCGGAAGCGGCCGATCGTGCTCGCGGTCACGCTGAAGCTCGCCCAGGACGACCCGGCGAAGGTCCAGAAGCGCACGGTCGACGCGTGGCGACTCGGCAAGCCCGCTCCGCCGTCGTCGTGGTACGAGGCGCCGAGGAAGGGGTCTCTGCGGGCGCTGCTGGTGACGGTCCGGCTCCCGATGGTGCGGCTGCGGCAGGTCGCGATCCCGCACCACGCGCCGGAGCTGCTGGTGAACCTCGGCGACGGCACCGCGGCGGACCTCGCGCTGCTGCACAAGTCGGCGATCGAGCGGGTTTCGAAGGTTCGAGGCGAGGATCTGCGGTCCCGGATCTCGTGGTTCGGGACCGCCCCCGCGTCCCCCGACGCCGACCGGCGGGCCCACAACCCTGGAGAGTGCGCGATGATCGAGCGGGGTCGGCGGGTGGGCGTGTTGCTCGGCGGGATGAGCGCCGAGCGCCCGGTGTCGTTGAAGTCCGGCGCGGCGGTCGCGGGCGCCCTGCGGCGGCGCGGGTGGGATGTCGTCGAGATCGACGTCGGCAGGGACCTGCCCGCGAAGCTCGTCGCCGAGAAGGTCGACGTGGCGTGGCTCGCGCTCCACGGGGAGTACGGCGAGGACGGCTGCGTCCAGGGGCTGTGCGAGGTGATGGGCATCCCGTACACCGGGTCGGGGGTCCGGGCGTCGGCGGTCGCGATGGACAAGGTCGCGACGAAGCGAGCGCTCCGCGGCACCGACGGGATCGTGATGGCGGCCGACGCGGTGTGGCGCGCGGGCGAGCCGATGCCCACGTCGGTCCCGTTCCCGTTGATGGTCAAGCCGCCGACCAGCGGCTCGACGATCGGGATGACGATCGCGAAGTCTGCGGACGAGCTCCGGAAGGGCCTCGACGAGGCGTTGAAGTACGGCGAGGAGGTCCTGCTCGAGCAGTTCGTCGACGGGGACGAGATCACCGTGGCGGTGATCGACGGTACGCCGCTCCCGGTGGTGCGGATCCTGCCGGACTCGGGGTTCTTCGACTTCGAGGCGAAGTACACCAAGGGCAAGACGACGTACGAGGTCCCGGCGAAGATCTCCGACGCGAGCGCCGCCGCCGCGCACCGGGCCGCGGTCGCCGCGTACCGGGCGCTCGGGTGTCGCGGGCTGTGTCGGGTGGACTTCATCGTCCGCGCCGACGGCGTGCCGGTGTTCCTCGAGATCAACACGCTCCCGGGGATGACCGAGACCAGCCTGTCGCCGATGGCGGCGGGCCAGGTGGGCACGTCGTTCGAAGACCTGGTGGAGCGCATCCTGCTGTCTGCGACGTGCATGGCGGCTTCGCGGTAGCGCC
>JBEBJW010000138.1:0-9854 GCA_040079715.1 Myxococcota bacterium
CCCCGGAGGCTGAGCCGCTGGCGACGGCGGCGCGAGCACCGCGATCGTCTCGGTCGAGACCTTGGCGTAGAACCCGTTCGGGGTCACGGTGGCGAGCTGCACGGCGTTGCGGCCGATCGCGAGCACCACCAACCGCGCCTCGGGCACCATCGCGCCGGGGGTGACGACGATCTCGCGCCCGTCGGCGAGCGCGAGCATCGCCCGCGGCGGCTGGAGATCGGTCACCACCGCCATCACCCGGACCCCGAACGACACGTCCGGCAGGGTCACCGACGGATCCCAGATCGGGGCGGCGTCGACCGGGGCGGCGGTCTGGACCTCGGTCGGTCCGCGGCGGACCGCGTCGGGCGGAACCCCGAGCAGCCGCGCCTGGAGCTCGACCGGATCGACGGCGGCAGGCCCCCCGAGCACCGCCGACGGCTCGCGATCCTCGGCCTCGAAGTCGAAGTCGCCCTGGACCGATGCAGGCCCGCGCGGGGCCGGCGCGGCACCGGCGGCGGGGACGGCGGCAGGAGCGCGGACCGGATGGACCGGGGCGAGCGGGTTGCCGGACGGCTCCATCGGCACGCAGCCCGCGGTCGCTCCCACCAGCCACACCCACCACCGCATCGGACCGTCTCCTGCAGCACCTGCCCGAGCAGCCTACCAGAACACCGGGAACCCCGTCGGGAGGTACCACAGCAGCAGGGCGAGCACCGGCGGCAACGTGAGCAGCAGCCCCGCCAGCCGCCACTCGGTCGACCGGAGGGCGTGGAGGCTCTCGCGCGGGTTCGCCAGGAACATCGCCAGGTACACCGTCCACAGCGCCTCGAGCGGCAGCCGGAACCGCGTCATCCCGTACATCAGCGCGATCGTGAGCACGGTGTACAGCGTCGTTCCGACCGCGATCATCGCGAACGGCCCCCGCGCGCGCGCCCACGCCCCCACCGTGCCGACCAGGCACAGGCCGGACGACAGCAGCACGATGCCGATCGCGAGCCCCTCCTTCGCCCACCACGGGAACCCGGGCCAGTACCCCCACCGGACGTGGCGGGTCAGGAAGCTGTTCGGGTTCAGCAGCTGCGCGATCCGGATCGGCACGCGGCTCAGGAACTTGCCGGGGTGCTGGCGGACCCACGCGACGGCCTCGCCGACCTCGCACTTCGACGACTCGACCGGGGGCACGTCGCGCCGACACGGGCGGCGGCCGGTGGCGAGGTACTTGCCGTACAGCGGCTGGGTGAGCATCCCGTTGCCGTAGTCGAACGTCAGCGGCGGGAAGTCGTTGTTCCCGAGGAACAGCACGTGCCCGACCGTCGCGTCGGTGACCATGAACCCGCCGTACGTCTTGGACCCGTACCACGAGTACGGCGCGACCACGATCACGACCGCGACGAGGCACGCGACGACCGCCCGCCACCGCTCGCGCGCGGACCGCTTCCACGCCTCGAAGCTGAACGGATCGTCCGTCGGGTAGATCGCGGCCAGCACCCACAGCGGCGGCAGGTAGGTGGCGACGCCGCGGAACAGGATCGCGCCGCCGAGCATCCCGCCGGACCACGCGGCCGGCTGCCACGTGTTCGACCGCCACGACGACAGCATGAACACCGCCGCGGCCATCAAGAAGAAGATGTAGATCGTCTCGATCCACATCGTGTTGGTGAACCACGCGATCGTCGGGTTCAACGCGAACAGCCAGGCGGCGATCCGCGCGGTGCGCCGATCGCCCACGTCCCGGGCGATCCCGTAGATCATCCCGACCGTGCCGAGCGACAGCGCGATCTGGACCGCCTTGACCGCCTGCATGTTGCCGAACAGCATCTTCGACCACGCGAGCAGGTACGGGTAGCCGGGCGACGGCAGCCAGCCCTTGTTCGACACGGTCAGGCCCTGCCCGTCGACGATGTTCTGCGCCATCGTGCGGTAGATGCACTCGTCGCGCAGGCACTCGAACTGCGGGAACAGCACCAGCGGCGCGACCCGCAGCAGCAGCCCCACGACGAGCGCGGTCAGCAGCACGGGATCGCGGACCCAGGTCCGGGGATCGAGCGGACCGGTCTCGAACGCCTCCTTCATCCCCACCCCCGCCGACGTACCGGCTGCGGTCAGGTAGCGTTCGGTGCGCCGGCCGTCGAGCCGATGAGGTACCGGATCAACATCGCGGACAGCTCGCGCTCGATCGCCGGATCGCCGAGGCGGTCCACGCCGCGGTCGAGCACCGCCGCGTGGACGATCGCTTCGACGGTGGTGACGCACATCCACGCCGCGGCGTCGAGATCCTGGGGGATCAACCGGTCTCGGTGCGCCTCGAGGTACCGGCTGACCAGCGCCTTCGACGCCCGCTGGATCTCCTCCACCGGCTCGAGCCCGACGTGGAGCAGCTGGTGGACCAGGGCAATGTGCAGCTCCGGCTCGACCCGGTGGGCGTCGAACATCATCCGCACGAACACCGGGATCGCGTGCTCGATCGGCGCCCCCGCGAGGTCCGCCGCCGCGCCGACGAACATCCCGACCATCTGGTTCGCGTGGCGGGTGGCGAGGGCCAGCACCAGCGCCTCCTTGTTCGGGAAGTACTGGTACACCGAGCCGACGCTGACCCCGGCGGCGCGGGCGATCCGGTTGGTGCTCGCCTTGTCCCACCCCTCTCGGATCAGAACGCGAGCCGTCGCCTCGAGCAGGTCGTCGACCATCCGCTGCGATCGCGTCTGCGCGGGAGATTTGCGAGGCTGAAGCTCGACCGGGACCGACATGAACCCCTCCTGCGGAACGCGAGTTGAGACGTGAGCGATCACTCGCATATAACGGATTCACCTGGTGGGAGGAACAGATGGTCGCGACGGAACAGATGGCGGTGCTCCCGGGCACCACGTGGCTCGGTCACGTCGGCGCCCTGCGCGAGGATCCGCTGCCGCTGTTGACCCTGGGCGCCCGCCTCGGCGAAGACATCCTCCGGCTGCGGCTCGGGCCGGTGAAGGCGTTCGTCGTGTACGGCCCGGACGCGATCCGCCAGGTGCTGGTCGAGAGCCCGGAGAAGTTCGGGCGGAACACCCGCGGCTCGATCCTGCTCCGGCGCACGCTCGGCGTGTCGACGCTGACCGCCGAGGGAGACGAGTGGCGGTGGCGGCGGCGGCTGGCCCAGCCGTCGTTCAAGCGGGACCTGCTCAAGCCGCTCGACGGCCCGATCGTCGCCCTGGCCGACCGGATGGCGGAGCAGCTGCTGGCCGAGACCGGGCCGTTCGACCTGGCGCACGTGACGAGCCAGGTCGCGCTGGACGTGGCGTGCGCGGCCCTGTTCGGCGCGGACCTCGGCGACGACGCGGCGGTGGTCCACCGGGCGCTGACCGAGGTGCTCGCCGGGTTCATCCCGTTCGCGACCCACCCGATCCCGAACCTCGACCGGCTGCCGACCCCGAACGCGATCAAGTTCCGGGCGGCGCGCCAGGATCTCGCGGGCGTAGTCGCACGGATCGTGGCCCGGCGGCGGGAGCGGGGCGACCTCGGGCAGGACCTGCTCGGGGCGTGGCTCGCCGGCGCGCGCCCCGACGGGACGCCGCTCACCGACGTCGACCTCGACGCCGAAGGCGTGACGATGCTGCTCGCCGGCCACGAGACCACCGCGAACGCGATGGCGTTCACGTTCGGGTTGCTCGCGCGCCACCCGTCGGTCCACCGGCGGCTGCGGGCGGAGCTCGCGTCGGTGCTCGGGGATCGCCCTGCGACGTCGGCCGATCTCGACCAGCTGCCGTTCCTCGACGCGGTTGTGAAGGAGGGGCTGCGGCTGTACCCGCCGGCGTGGATCCTGTCGCGGTCGACCAACGAGGACGTGACGATCGCCGGCCACCCGATCCCGAAGGGCTCGTTCCTGTACGTGCCGATCTACGCGGTCCACCGCTTGCCGTCGCTGTGGGACGATCCGGAGGGGTTCGACCCGGAGCGGTGGCTCGACGGGCGGGCGGAGGTCGCGCGGAAGGCGGGCGCGTACCTGCCGTTCGGGTTCGGTCAGCGCCGGTGCGTCGGGGAGCCGCTCGCGCTGCTGGAGGCGCGGCTGGTGTTGGCGCAGGTCGTCCGGAAGGTCCACCTCGAGCTGTCGCCGGGCCAGTCGTTCGAGCCGGAGGTGTCGGTGACCTTGCGGCCGCGGGGCGGGATGTGGATGACGGCGAAGCCGGTCGGCGCGTCGGTGGGGGCGACGACGGTCGCGGCGCCCGCGCGGACGGCAGCGGCCCCGGCCGGGTGCCCGCACCACGCGAAGTGATACGCTGGGCGGCGTGGACATCGGGGTCGACGTCGGCGGGGTGAGGATCGGCGGCGGTGCGCTGGCGCTGATCGCGGGCCCGTGCGTGATCGAGGACCGCGACACCGTGCTCGCCGCCGCCCGCGGGCTGAGTGCCCTGTGCCGGAGCGCGGGGATCCCGCTGGTGTTCAAGGCGTCGTTCGACAAGGCGAACCGGACCTCGGGCCGGAGCTTCCGCGGGCTCGGGCTGGACGCGGGCCTGGCGGTGCTGCGGGCGGTGAAGGACGAGCTCGGGCTGCCGATCACCACCGACGTCCACGAGCCGGGGCAGGCGGACGCGGTCGCGGCGGTGGCGGATCTGCTCCAGGTGCCGGCGTTCCTCTGTCGCCAGACGGACCTGCTGACGGCGTGCGGCGCGACGGGGCGGGCGGTGAACGTCAAGAAGGGCCCGTTCGTGGCGCCGCTCGACCTCGGGCACGCGGTGGACAAGGTCCGGGCGGCGGGCGCGGCAGGGGTGCTGGTCACGGAGCGCGGGACGACCTTCGGGTACCACGACCTGGTGGTGGACTTCCGGTCGCTGATCTGGCTGCGGTCGCTCGGGGTGCCGGTCGTGTTCGACGCGACGCACAGCGCCCAGCGACCGGGGGCGCTCGGCGACCGATCGGGCGGCGACCGGACGCTCGCGGTGGCGCTGGGGCGGGCGGCGTGCGCGATCGGGGTGGACGCGGTGTTCGCGGAGGTCCACCCGGACCCGTCCCGCGCCCGATCGGACGCGGACACGCAGCTCCCGCTGGACGGGTTCGGGGCGGTGCTCGCCGGGTGGGCGGCGATCGCCAGGCTCGCGGGGACCTGAGCGCGGGCGGCGCGGTCCGTCGTGGTCGGCCTCCCATCCACCGGTGACGATCCCGTCGCGGCCAATGTGCTGCGCGAACCGAACGCCCTCGCACCGACGACCGGACACGTTCGGTTGGAACAGCACGCCCTACGGGTCGACGTCTCCGCCCCACCCACCCGCTACGATCCCGCCGCGGCCGAGGTGCTGCACGAACCGAACGCCCTCGCTCGGATGACGGGACACGTTCGGTTGGTGCAGCACGCCGTGCTGGTCGACGTCTCCGCCTGTTTCACCCGCTACGATCCAGTCGCAGCCGACGTGCTGCACGAACCGAACGCCTCCTGCCGCGTCGCTGGACCCGTTCGGTTGGAACAGCTCGCCGTGCTCGTCGACGTCTGCGCCCCACGCGCCCGCTACGATCCCGTCGTAGCCGCCGTGCTGCGCGAGCCGAACGCTGCCCCAGGACGACCGGGCCGCGTCGGGTCCGCGTCCCCGACCGCCGGCCGCGCTAGTAGGAGGCCGCCCGGCGGCTCGCCATCGCCGCGATCCACGCGTCGATCTCCGCCTCCTCCGCCTCCATCTCCTCCAACCGCCGGGCGAACCGCCGCCGCCGCTGGATCCCCGCCCCGAGCAGCGCCACCGCGCCCACCATCCACAGCCAGTCCCCGCTCGCCAGCGCCGCGAGCTTCGCGGACGAGCTGCTCGCCCACCGGCGGCCCCAGGTGGCCTCCACGTCCTCCAGCAGGGACCCCGTCGCCGCGTACACCGCCTGGCGCATCGTGCGGCCCTGCGCGCTCGCCCGGATCAACGCCGGGATCGTGTCGTCGCCGTGGGACTGGACCAGCCACCCCACGAAGTCCGCCGACTCCGCGTACGCCAGCGCCGCCCGGTGCGGGTCGTTCGGGAACCCGTGCTCGAGGCCCTCGAGCCCGATCAGCCCGCCCGTCCAGCTCGACCGGGCCAACGTCTCCGCCTCCTCCGGCCCGAGCTCGCCCGCGAGGAGCTGCGCCACGCCCTCCTGCAGCCAGTGGGGCGGCGTCCCCGGCGCGAACGCCCGCCCCAGCAGCACGTGGACCAGCTCGTGCTCCAGCACCTGCTCCAGCGGAGCGTCCGTCCCCGCCCGCGCCGACGGCGCCCGCAGGAACACCACCCCGAGGTTCGGCCAGGCCGTGGCGTCGGCCCAGGTCGGCGGCGCACCCGGCTGGAGCGCCCGGAACTGCGCGTCCGACGCCGCGAGGTACACGTGGATCGTCGAGCCGATCGGCACCTCGAGCTTCGTCGCGAGCGCCGGCAGCGCCTCCGAGCCGTGCCGCGCGATCCGCAGCAGCACCGCCGCCTCCTCCTCCGGGCCGTGGACCCGCAGGAACGTGCCCGGGACCGTCATCCAGCCGTCGGGGAGCGCCGGGAGCGCCGGTCCCTCCGCGACCGCCGGGGCCGCCGTCCACTGCTGCGCGGACGCCGGCGGGGCGACCGCGAACCCGAACCAAACCAGCGCCGCCAGGATCAACCACCGCATGGGTGGATCATGGGATCCCGCCGGGCCGCCGGCAACCGGATCCTCCCCGTTCGGGTGGGCCGTCCATTCCGCGTTACGTCACTCCGCGAGGGAGGAGCCATGGTGTGGTTCTACGCTGGCATCTGGGGAAGCGCCCCGGCAGGGGCGGCCACGCTGACCGTCGGCGTGGGGCAGACCTACGCCACGATCGGTGACGCGGTGGCGGTGGCCGTGAAGGACGACGTGGTGGAGATCTACGAGGGCCAGTACGTCGAGGACGTGGTGGTCCCGGTCCGCCTGACCCTCCGCGGCGTCGGGAACCCCACGATCATCGCCACCGGCACCGCGAACCACGTGCTCGAGCTGCTCCGCTCCGCCACGATCGAGGGGCTCACCGTCGACGGCGCCGGGGTCGCGCGCGGGATCGAGACCGAGACCGACCTCGTGCTGACCGACGTGACCGTGATCAACGGCGTCGCGACGCCCACCGGCCTCGGGTTCGTGCTGTTCGACGGCGGCGGGCTGGAGGTCCGCAGCCTCGACGCCACCCTCGCGATCTCCGGCTGCACCTTCGTCGGGAACACCGCGAACAACGCCGGCGGCGCGATCTTCGCCGACGTGACCGACCTGTCGATCGTCGACAGCACGTTCGAAGGCAACGTCGCGGTGAACGACGGCGGCGCGGTGGTGATCTACTCGCCCACCCGGGTGGAGGTGCGCGGGTCCACGTTCGAGGACAACGCCGTCACCAACCTCGCGCCGAGCGGCAACGGCGGCGCGATCAACCTGTTCTTCGGCCCCACCGTCGACGGCGCCGACGCGTTCGAGGACAACGTGTTCGTCGGGAACACCGCCGGCAGCGGCGGCGCGCTCGCGGCGTTCGACTTCAAGCTGAACAAGAACACGATCGTCGGGTTCGACGTGGTGAACAACCTGTTCGCCGACAACGGCGCCGCGTTCGACGGCGGGGCGGTGCACCTCAGCTCGACCGGCTTCGTCCAGCCCGCGTCGAAGGCGTGGACCGCGACGTTCGACCAGAACTCGTTCGTCGGCAACGTCGCGGCCGGTGAGGGCGCGGTGCTGTGGAGCGGATCGAAGGTCAAGAACATCACGGTCCAGAACCTGATCGCGTTCAACCAGGGCGCCCCGGCCGTCCACCGGACCACCGCCCTCGGATCGACCGACTACAACCTGTACTTCGACAACGCGGGCGGCGACCTCGGCGGGCTCGCGATCTACGGCCCGAACGACCTCGTCGGCGTCGATCCGACGGTCACCGCGTACTCGGCCGACGGCGACCCCACGAACGACGACCTGACCCCGCTCCCGGGCTCGCCGCTGATCGACGGCGGGGACCCGATCCAGTTCGACCCGGACGGGTCGCGGGCGGACATCGGCTGGCTCGGGTACTAGCCGGACGGCTCGGACGGCTCGGCTCGGACAGTGCTCCGGCCGATCCGCCTCGCGTTATCGATCCGAAATGGCCGCCGACCTGCCCACCCCACCACGGACCGAGACCTTCAGCGTAACGGAGGTCGTCGGAGATGCCCTCCGGGGCCGACTCCGAATCCCTCCGTTCCAGCGCCCGATCAAGTGGACGATCGACGACGTCGCGCTGCTGTTCGACAGCCTCCTCCGGGGATACCCGGTGGGGTCACTCCTTCTGTGGCGCGGCGGCCCCCCGGTCCCCGATGGTCCGCTCCAGTTGGGACCCGTGGTGGTCGAGCGGCCCGGTCGGGAGGAGGTGCGGTGGATCGTCGACGGGCAGCAGCGGGTCGTGTCGTTGACCGCGGCGCTGACACCGATGGGGGCAAGGGATCCTCGATTCGCGATCTGGTTCGACCCGGATGACGCTCGGTTCGTCAAGTGCGGCCGGCGCGGCCCCGATCGGCACTGGGTCGAGGTGTGGCGGTTGCTGGATGCTGCGGATCTCGGCGAGTACCTCCTCGACTGGGCCCCCGGAACGCCCGAACGCCGCCGTGCGATCCTCGAAGCGGGAAAACGGATCCGCGAGGCCCGCATTCCGGCGACGACGATGGAGGCCGATGATCGCGTGGTACGCCTGGTGTTCCAGCGCTTGAACAACCAGGGCAAGGCCCTGGAGCCGTCCGAGATCTTCGACGGGTGGGCCGCTCCCGGCGGCACGTTGAAGGAGCTGTCCGCCGCGGTGGAACAGCTGGGCTGGGGGGCGCTCGACGAGGACGTCTTGCTCAGCGCGGTGCTCGTGAACGAACAGCGCAACCCCACCCAGAGGCTCACGCCCGAGGATCAGGTCGAGTTGCTTGCACGAGCGACGGACCGAGTGCGCTCGGGGCTGCTGCGAACGATCGAGTTCCTCCGTACCGACGCGGTGATACCGCACCTACGGCTGCTGCCCTACAACACCCCGTTGCAGGTGCTCCCGGCGTTGTTCTGCCGCCATCCGGAGCCGAGCGCCAGGTCCCGTCACCTGCTGGTGCGATGGGTGTGGCGGATCCTCGCCTCGAGTCGCCCCACGGACCCGGTGGTGCGCAGGGCCGCGGCGAGGGTTGCACAGGCGGACGGTGGATTGGAGGAAGAACGGGTCCAGGCGCTCCTGGCGACGGCCGCCCACGACATCCAACCGTGGTCGTTCGACGCACACAGGTTCCGGTCGGACTCCGGTTCGGGACGTATGGGTCTCCTGGCACTGGCCGACCTTGCGCCCTTGGGTCTGTACTCCGGGCTCCCGGTGGACCTCGGCCGCCTGCTGGACTCCGGCTCCGAGATCGCGTCGATCGTCACCAGCGGGGCGCGCCAGGGTACGCTTCGAGAGACGATCGCCAACCGAATCCTTCACGTGCCACGCAACGACCTCGAGCAGGCGATCAGGTCGCGGATAGCCGAGGTCGGTCCGGACAGCGACGAGCTGCAGTCGCACGCGATCAACCCCGAAGCGGCGCTGGCGTTGCAGGGCGGCGACTCCGAGCGGTTTCTGGAACTCAGAGCGGACACGATCGAGCGCCTCGTCAACGCGCAGTCGAAGCGGCTGACGGCGTGGGATCAGGACGATCGACCGGCACTCCGGGAACTCTTCGCCAAGTGACGACACAACTCGAGGTCGCGCTCCACGGTCGCGTCGTCGGCGAGCTGGTCGAAGACGGGCGCGAAGCCACGTTTCGGTTCACGCGCGCCTACTGGAGTGAGATCGATCGGCCCGTACTCGGCCAATGGTTCGAGGACGGGTCGTCGGACGAGCTCTACCGGGGCCCCGGTGCCCTCCCGTCCTTCTTCGCCAACCTCGAGCCCGAAGGTGGTTTGGCGCGGTGGTTGGCTCGGAAGAACCAGTTGGGGAC
>JBEBJW010000139.1:0-9830 GCA_040079715.1 Myxococcota bacterium
CTCGGGGCGGTTCCTCGCGGTGGGCGGGGTCCGCGCGGGGCGAGGATCCGCCGTCACCCTGTACGACTTCGTCGCCGAGAAGCCGCACGGCGCGGTCGAGCTGCCATGTCACGTCCACGGCCTGGCCGGGATCGACGGCGCGGTGTTCGCGGCCGGCAGCGACGGCCTCGTCCGGCGGATCACCACCGCGACCCCCGCGGTCGACCTCGAGTTCCGGGCGCACCCCGGCGCGTGCCTCGCGATCGCGGTCGACAAGGACCGGGTCGCGACGGTCGGCGACGACGGCGTGCTGCGGGTGTTCGCCCGCGCCGACGGCAAGCTCCAGCGCGAGCTCCCGCTGTCGAGCCGGCCCCTGCGGGTGGTCGCGTTCGACGCGCCGGGCGACCAGATCGCGGTCGGCGGCGACGACGGCGTGGTCCGGGTCGTGGCCCGCGACGGCGCGGTCCGCGAGATGGCCGGCCACGACGGGCCGGTGTACGGGCTCGCGTTCACCCCGGCCGCGGATCGGGTGGTCTCGGCCGGCGACGACGGCACCCTGCGGATCTGGTTCCTGGTCGGCCCGGTCGACTCGGACGTCCGCGGCGCCGGCGAGGCTGGCCACGCGGGCGGCGCCACCGGCGTGTGGTTCCTGCCGGGCGCGTCCGAGGTCGGCGCCGAGCGGTTCGTGTCGTGCGGCGTCGACGGCCGGCTGAAGGTCTGGCGGATGAACGAGCGCCGCAAGCCGCGGTCGTTCGACACCTCCGGCAACAAGCCGCTCCACGCGCTGGTGTACGTCGCCCGGCGCGAAGGCGGCGCGGTGGTCACCGCCGGCGACGCCCGCACCGTGTGGGCGTTCCCGTTCGACGACGCCGCGACCCCGGTCGAGCGCGCGCCCACGGCCTACGGCCACGGGTTCGACGTGTTCGACGCGGCGCTCCAGGCCCCCGCCGTCCCGCGGCGGACCGAGGCCGTCAAGGCCCTCGCGGTCCTCGACGAGCCCGAGGCGCTCGAGCTCGTGATCAAGGCCCTCGGGTCGGACCGCGACCCCGGCGTCCGCGGGCTCGCGGCGAACGAGCTCGCGATCCATCGGCGGATCGGCGCGATCCGTCCGCTCCGCGCCCGCCTCGACGACGCCCAGGCCAGCGTCCGCCTGACCGCGTTCACCGCGCTCCGGTCGCTCCAGTCCGACGCGCCGCTCGCCGCGATCCGCGCCGCGCTCGCCGCCTCGGCGGTCGACGTGCGCCAGTTGGCGGTCAAGGCCCTGCCGGAGCTCGCCGCGGCCTCGCCGCTCGCGGTCGGGCTGCTGATCGAGCGCCTGGCGGACCCCGATCCGACCGTCCGCCGGGCCGCGCTGTCGGCGTACCGCGGGATCGAGCCCGCCGGGAGCCCGCTGCCGCTCCGGGCCGCGTTCGAGCGCGGCGCACCGGACGTCCGGGCCGACGCGTTGGCGGTGGTGGCCGAGGACCGGCTGACTGCGGCGCCCGAGTTCGCGCCGCTGGTCGAGAAGGCGCTCGACGACGCCGACCCCGTCGTCCGTCGGGTCGCGTTCGTGGCCGTCGCGCTCACCCGCCCCGTGCTCGCGCGGTGGCTCGAGGGGAACGACCCGATGTTCGCGCAGGAGCTGACCGAGCTCGCGCGCCGGGTCGTGTCGTTCGGGACCGGGGCCGAGGCGGTCGACGCGCTCGACATCGCCCGGCCGAAGCTGCTCCCGCCCGGCGCCGGCGGGACCCCGAGCGAGGACGACCGGCAGCCCCTGCTCGCCGCCCTGGCCTGCCGGACCCCGGACACCGCCCTGCGCGGGGCGCGCGGGCTGGCGCTGCTCCAGGACCTGCGCGCGCTCGGCGCCCTGTTGACCCTGACCCGCGAGTCGGACGGGGACCTGCGCCAGCTCGCGGCCGATGCGCTCGCCGCCCTGCCGGATCCGCGCGCGCGGCGGCGGATCACCTGGATGCTCGACGATCGCGAGGCCCGGGTCCGCGACGCCGCCCTCCGGATCCTGTCGAAGCTCGAGCAGCCGCTGGACCTCGCCGAGCGCGCGCTCCGGTCGTCGCAGGAGGACATCCGTCAGCGCGGGCTCGTCACCCTGGTCCAGCACGGCAAGGGTCTGGACCGCGGCGAAGAACTGCTCGCGGACTCGCTCGACGACGAGGCGGCCAAGGTCCGGACCGAGGCGTTCCGCACGTTCTGGGCCTGGCACCAGGGTGAGCCGCTGGTGGCGATCGATCGGGCGCTGATCGCCCGGTTCCCGGACGTCCGGAAGCGGGCGATCGACGAGCTGCTCGGGCTGGCGAAGCTCCCCGACAGCCCGATCCGCGCGACCGCGGTCGATCGGATGGTCACCGCGATCGCCGACCTCGACGAGCGGGTGGCGAAGGCCGCCCACGCCGCGGCGATCGAGCTCGAGGGCGAGGGGTTCGCCCGGGCCCACACCGCCGCGATGGGCAGCACGCTCCCGGCGATCCGGACCCTCGGGGCCACCGGCGCCCGCAAGTCGCAGGCGGACGCGGTCCGTCACCCGCTGATCCAGCGCCTCGACGACGCCGATCCGAGCGTCCGGCGGGCGGCGATCGACGCGCTCGACGCGTTGTTCCCGACCGACAACGAGGCGGTTCGGGCCGGCCTGCGGGTCTCACACCTCGACACCCGGGTCCGCGCCGCCGAGCACCTCGCGATCCGCCGCGACACCGCGGTGGTCGAGCCGATGATGGCGCTGCTCCGCGATCCGGACCTCGAGCGCCGGTGTACGGCCCAGGTCCGGGCGGCGCTCCGCCTCGGCGCGGCGTCCGCGCTGGCCACGGTCGGCTCGCCGACCCTGCTCGAGGCCTACGCGAACGAGCTCGTGAAGGACGACGACGGGTTCGTCCGCGAGCAGGGCGCCCGCGGCCTCGCGAACGCGTGCCGCCCGTCCGACACGGCGTACCTGATCGCGCTGCTCGGCCACGCCGACGTGGCGGTCCGGTCGTGGGGCGCCGAAGGGCTCGCCCGGCTCGGCGACCCGCGCGGCCTCCCGGTCCTCACCGGCACGCTCCGCCACGAGCACGCCCCGATCCGGGTCGGCGCGATCCTGTCGTTCGCGGCCCTCGGCCCCGAGGGGTACGGCGGGCTGCTCCAGGGCCTCGAGGACCCGTCGCCCGAGGTCCAGCGGATCCTGCTGGTGGTGGTGCTGGCGCGCGACCTGACCGCGTACCGGAAGGGCGAGCCGCCGGAGCTCCTGTCGAGCGCCCTCGCGTCCGCCCGGCACGAGGTGCGGTTCGCAGCGGCCCGCGCGCTCGAGCTCCGGTCGGAGCCCGGGGCGTACCTCGCGCACCTGGTCGACGTGCTGCTCCCGGACAAGCCGGAGAAGGCGCCCGAGCCCCCGTGGCCGGACGAGGACGAGCGCGGGCGGCTGATGGTCGGCCTGGCGCTGGCCCTCGCGAGCGACGTGGCCGAGCAGCGGTACGCCGCGCTCCAGACGCTGCGGCTGCGGGATCGGCCGGCGCTGTACTTCCGCGAGGCCGGGCGCGTCGCGAAGCCGCGGATGGCCTCGGCGGCGTGGGTCCCCGAGACCACCCCGCGCGGTCCGGCGGAGGATGCCCGTCCGAACCCGCTCCAGTCGCTGCGGCGGCTGTTCGCCGGCGCGTCGGACGCTCCGCCCCCGGCGGTCGGGGCCGACGAGCAGGCCCACCTGTACCGGGTGGCGTTCGGCGCGTACGTCGGCCTGCTGCGGCAGGTGTCGACCGACGACGAGACCCACCGCGTCCGCCGCGACGTGATCGACCGGGTGGCTGACCTGGTGGTCTCCGGCCGGGTGGCGCTCGCGAGCGCCGTCCCGTCGCTGGCCCGGGCCCTCGACGACCCGCACCACCTGGTGCGGCGCTCGGCGTTCGCGGCCCTGAAGCGGCTGTACCCGGACGATCCCGAGACCCCGCTGGCCCTGGCGCTCCTCGCCTCGTCGCCGGACGTGCTGCGGTCCGCCCTCGACGATCTGGCGGCCCGCGGCGCGGGCGCGTTCCCGCGGATCGCGAAGGCGCTCGACTCGAACGTGGCCGACGCCCGGAAGTACGCGTTCGAGGTGCTGGAGCGGATCTCGCCGAAGGGCAGCCTCGAGCCGCTGTTGGCCGCGCTCCGCAGCCAGCACGCCGATCTCCGGATCGGGGTGCTCGAGCGGCTCGCGTCGTCGCAGGACCCGCGGGTGTTCGAGGCGCTGACCAGCGCGCTGCTGTCCGACCACGAGGACCTCCGGCTGCGCGCGGCCGAGCTGCTCGCGGTCCGCCGGGACGATCGGGCGGTCGACGTGCTCGAGGGCGCGCTCCGGTCCGAGGAGCACGGCGAGCGGGCCCGGTCGGCGCTGGCGAAGATCGGATCGCCGGCCGCGGTGCGCGCGTTCGGCAACCGGTTCGCCGACGGCGCGGATCCGGCCACGGGCCCCCAGGAGCACGAGCGGCTCGCGCTGATCTCCGCCCTGGGCCAGGTCCGGAGCCCCGAGGCGATCGACCTGCTGGTCGAGCGGTTCACCGACGAGTCGATCTCGGTCCGCCAGACCGCGTTCGTCACCTGCATGGAGATCGCGGGTCCGCGGCCGGATCTGCCGGTCGATCGCAGTGAACCCGCCCCTCGTCTCCGCGACGCGGCCCTCGCGTTCCGGGCGCTCGAGCCGGCGGCGCGGGCCAAGGGCGCCGAGCTGCGGGCGATGGCGGCGGCCGAGCTCGACGTGGCCGGTCCGAAGGGGACCGCGAGCCCCGAGGCCGACGCCGTGCTGCGCACGCTGTTCGCCGATCGCGACAAGGACGTGCGGGTGACCGCGGTCCGGTCGTACGCGTCGCGGGTCGAGCACCGGGCGGCCGATCCGGCCCCGCTGGTCGCGCTGGTCGCGGCCGGGAGCCGCGAGCTGACCCTGCCTGCGGCGGCGGCCCTCGCGATCCGGCGTCCGGATCCGACCCAGACCGCCGCGGTGTTCCGGGCGTTGCTGCTGTACGTCCGCGCGGGCGAGCCCGAAGAGCGGCCGGCGGCCATCCTCGGGCTCGGCGCGCTCGGGGATCTCCGCGCCCTGGCCGAGCTCGAGCAGATCGCGGCCGGCGGGACCGAGGAGGTCCCGGTCGAGCCGGAGATGCAGGCCGCAGCGGTCGAGGCGCTCGGCAAGCTGTACGCCGTCGTCGATCCCGATGTCCGCGAGCGGATCCGCGACCGGATCGAGGCCTCGCTCGCGACCCACAAGACGGTCGAGTCCGGCGCGCGGGCGCTGGTCCACGTCGGCGGGGAGCGGTCGCGGACCCGCCTCGAGTCGCTGCTCGACGGCGGGGCCTGGTCGACCCGGGTCATCGCCGCCGAGGGCCTCGGGAAGCTCGGAGACCCGGCGGCCGAGAAGGCCTTGGCCGGTCAGCTCGAGGTCTGGTACTCGGAGCTCCGGTGGGCCGCGTACGACGCGCTGGTCGCCCTGTTCCCGACCGAGCCCGTCCGGATCGCGGTCCACGCGGTGAAGTCCGGCCAGGACGACCTCGCGCAGCCGGCCGCCGCGTACCTCGCGGATCACGCCGACGCGAAGGCCCTGCTCGCGGTGCTGAACGACCTCGAGGACGACGACCTGCGCGAGCGGCTGCGGTTCGGCCTGGTGAACCGGCCCGAGGTGGCCGGCGCCGACCTCGCCGCGCTGCTCGGCGGCGAATCGGCGGTGTCGCGCGCGGACGCCGCGTGGGTCGTCGGGAACCGTCCGCCGCCTCCGGCCGCGGATCGCAAGGTGATCGACGACGCCCTCGCCGCTGCGGTCGAGCGCGCCCGGCGTGGGTGGGAGCTCGCCGCCGACGGTGGCGAGGACGAGGTCCGTGAGCAGGAGGAGCGGGCCTGGCGGATGGCGCTGTGGGCCGGCCGTCGGCTGAACCCGGAGCGGATCCGACCGGTCGCCGCGGCGACCCTGTCGCGCCCGGAGGCGCCGGTGTCGGTGCGGGTCGAGTCCGCGCACGCGCTGCGCGGCTCGCGGGACCCGGCGCTGGCGGTCGGGATGGCCGCGTCGTCGTCGGAGGTCCGGTTCGCGGCGGTGTCCGCGTCCGGCTCGGCGACGGGCGGGTCGGGCCCGGCGGATCCGGTGGCGCTCGGACGGGCGACCGACGTGGCCACGCTCGACGACGACGCGCTGGCGACCGGGGCCAGCCGGGTGGTGTGGCTGCCGGTCGCGGTCCGGTCCCATCGGATCGGGGGGCTGATCGAGGCGGCGCGGTCCGGCGTCGGGCGGGATCGGGTGGACGCGATCGGCGCGCTCGGGCTGACCGCCGATCCGGAGGCGGCCGAGGTGCTGGCGGAGCTCGCTGGCGACGACGGCGCGCCCGAGGACGTGCGCAAGGCGGCGTTCCGCGCGTCGCGGCGGGTCGCGCGGAACCAGGTGCGGGAACAGCGGGCCCGGTCGGGCCGGACGGAGGCATCGCCATGAGCAGCCGGGTGGTCACCCTCCGGTACCCCACGCCGAGCGAGGTCGAGTCGACCCCCAAGGCGTCCCGGCTCCGGTTGTCGCTCGACGTGCCGCTCGGGGCCGGCGGTTCCACGATCGGGTTCTCCGGTCGGGTGGCGAACGCCGAGCTGTTCCGCGACGCGCTGCTGACCGCGATCGACCTCCGGAACAGCGATCTGCGGTACCGGGGACGCGATCGGACGGCGTACCTCGCGTTCCTGATGAAGAAGGGGAAGAAGGCGACCGCAGCGGTGTGGGAGGCCCAGAAGGCGTTCCTCGACGCGCAGTACTCCGAGGAGCGGACCCGTCCGCGCGGCCTCGACCCGATCGTCACCGTGGACCCGGACGAGCTGTCGCTCGAGGTGTTCTCCCGCGACGAGAGCGCCTACGCGCGGCTCGCGTTCGCGAACGACGGGTTCGAGGGGCGGGCGGTCGCGCACGGCTCGGCCGCGTGCGATCTGCCGGACGCGGTGGTCGATCGGATCCAGCGCCTGCGGACCTACCAGCCGCTCGATCTGGAGCTCGGGACGGCGCTCGCGGGGAGCCCGGCGCCGCGCGAGATCGAGCTGCCGGACGACTGGCTGCGCGGGTTCCTCCAGGTCCAGTCGGCGGCCACGCTGCCGGCGTCGGTGGTGTCGCTCGGGGCGATCGACCTGTACGACGTGCTGTACGTCCTGCGGACCCGCAAGGCGAAGCAGGCCCCGCGGGCGCTCCGGTTCGAGCTCGTCCCCGGTCGCCGTCCGCGGATCGTGCTCGAGCCGTGGGAGATCGCGATCGAGGGGCACGGCGACGTGTACCGCGGGTCGACCCCGCGGGTCGCGCGGACGTTCGGCCGGCAGCGGCTGCTGGCGCTCGCCCGGGCCCTGCCGCACGTCAAGTCGGCCCGGGTCCACCTCCTCGGCGCGGGGCTGCCGTCGTTCTGGGTGCTCGACCTCGGCGCCGCCCGGATGACGGTCGCGCTGACCAGCTGGTCCGAGAGCAAGTGGGCGGGCGCTGCGTCGTTCGACGCGCTGATCCCGACGGCGGCGGACGGCGGCGTCGACCGGGTGAAGCTCGCGATCGACGCGCTCCGGACCCGCGGCCCGCTGCCGCTGTCGGCGCTGTCGGAGACCGTCGGCGCCCCGACCGCCGAGACGCGGACCGCGCTCCAGCGCGCCTGCCTCCGCGGCCAGGCCCTGTTCGACGTGGACCGTCAGGTGTACCGGCCCCGGGCGCTGCTCGCCCAGCCGGTCGACGAGGCCGCGATCCGGTACGGGTCCCCGCGGGAGGAGCTGGCCCACCGGCTGCTCGGCGGCGGGGCCGAGATCCGGGTGACCAAGATCCACCTGGTGGTGGGCGAGGGCCAGCAGGTCGAGGGCGAGGTCGTCGATCGGCAGCTCCAGCGCACGTTCTCGCCGCGGTTCGCGGTGGACGTGGAGGGGCAGGTCGGAGACGCGTGGTGCAACTGCGCCACCTACCTCCGGTCCGGGCTGCGGGAGGGGCCGTGCGAGCACATGATCGCGCTGTTCGTCCACCAGCGCCGCGAGGCGGCCGAGGCCGAGCGGATCCGGGCGACCCCGGAGGGCCGCCGGACGATCCGCGCCGAGACCCGGACCCTGCATCGCCGTGATGCGGATGGCGCACAGACCAGCTTCCGGGTGTCGCTCGACGACCGCGCGGTGCGGATCGCCAAGCAACAGGCGGATCCCGGTCAGCCGTTCGGTGAGATCCGCCACCAGCGGACGTGGTTCGACAGCGATGTCGAAGCGCGGGAAGCGTACTTTGCTCGACTCGATTCGCTTGCTGCATCGGGTTTCATCGACACCGACGCCGCAGCGGTATAACTTCACGCCCAAGGTACAGGAGAGTTCTCGGGGGTAGCCGGACGGGGCACAGAAGCACCAGCCTTGCGCCGTGAGCGCAGGGGCGGCGTTGCGCCGTCCTGGAAAATTGTGGCCCGTTCATCGCAAGGTAGCCTGTTCTTGGCTCTCTCCCTAGTGGGGGTCCTCCCCATGGGGGAGAGCTGAGACAACATCGCAACCGGTGTTTCTCCCCCACGGGGAGGACCCCCACTAGGGGAGAGCCGGTGAGGCTACCGTGCACTCGGTCAGAAGGTGATGCGCCTTCGCCACGTCCGGCCCCCCACCTCTCCTGCGCCACGGGTTGCCACCGGATGGACGGATGAGCGCCCCCAGCGAGACGACCGCAGACGCCACTCCCCTCGTGGTCGCGTCGGTGTTTCCCCAGGTGATGGCCGGTGATCGCCGTCCGTTGCTGATCGAGCAGGCGCGCGCCCAGCGGGCGTTGCGGGCCGCTGCGCGGGCCGAGCACGTCGCCCGGTGGAAGGCGGTGGTCGACGCCGGCGGCGGTGACGCGTACGTCGACGCCGAGCTCCGGTCGCGCGGGCTGACGGTCGACGAGGACCCGTCCACCCTGTCGGACGCCCAGAAGTCGGCGTACAAGGAGCGCAAGAAGGCCGAGGCGTCGGCGAAGCGCGACCTGCGGCGCGCGGTGTGGCAGGCGTACCGCGCCGCCCACGTGGTGCACGTCGGGCACGGGATCTTCTTCCGGGACGAGATCGCGCTCGACCCCGCGGCGGAGGCCGAGCGCCAGGTGCGGGCCCGCGCGAACGACCTCGGCGGACTCGACTCGGTGCCGACCCTCGCCACCGGGCTCGGGGTCAGCGTCGCCGAGCTCCGGTACCTGTGCTACCACCGCGACGTCGAGTCGCAGACCCACTACCACCAGTGGACGATCCCGAAGCGCGACGGTTCGGCCCGGACGATCACCGCGCCGAAGTCGAAGCTCAAGAACGCGCAGCGGTGGCTGCTCCGCAACGTGATCGACAAGCTGCCGGTCCACCGCGCGGCCCACGGGTTCCTGCCGGACCGGTCGATCGTGTCGAATGCCCTGGCCCACGCCGGCGCGGACCTCGTGATCAAGGTCGATCTGTCGGACTTCTTCCCGACGGTGACGTTCCCCCGGGTCAAGGGCCTCCTCCGGCGGGCCGGGCTGCCCGAGCCGGTGGCGATCCTGTCGGCGTTGATCGCGACCGAGCCGCCGCGCGAGGTGGTCGAGTTCCGCGGCAAGACGCTGTTCGTCGCCACCGGGCCCCGGGCGCTGCCGCAGGGCGCCCCGACCTCGCCCGGGATCACCAACGCGCTGTGCATGCGGCTCGACCGCCGCCTCGCCGGGCTCGGCCGGGTGCTCGGGTTCGCATACACCCGGTACGCGGACGATCTCACCTTCTCGTGGCGGCGTGGCGAGGCGCCTGCCCGCAGCGCGCCGATCGGCCCGCTGCTGCGCGGGATCCGGATCATCGTCCGGTCCGAGGGGTTCCGGGTCAACGCGAAGAAGACCCGGGTGATGGGGGCGGGCGGCGCCCAGCGGGTCACCGGGCTCGTGGTCAACGCCGCCGAGGGCGCGCCGAAGGCCCGGGTGCCGCGCGAGACGA
>JBEBJW010000140.1:0-9812 GCA_040079715.1 Myxococcota bacterium
CAGCTCGACCGTCGACCCGGCCGGATGGCCGCCTGTCCGCACCCGCAGGTCGCCACGACCGGGCACCTCGGTGCGCTGGCCCACCGGCATCAGCGTCCCGCCCGCCTCCACCTCGAGGTCAGGCGTGGAAGAAGTCATACCAGTCCCCGAGCTCCTCGCCGCGCTCCCGCAGCTCGCGGGTCCGCTCGGCCGACCGCTTCCAACCGTTGCGTGCGAGCAGGTCGCCCAGCCGATCCAGAAGCCCTCGCCACCGCGGCCCGGTCCCACGGACCGGCGGGAGCACCCGCTGGAGGATCTGGAGGTCCTCGGCCTCGGAGGCAGGCAAGAGCCCGCGCGACGCGCCGAGATACCGTCCGATCGCCCGCTGGGTTCGCACGGTCGGCGCGCCCGGGATCCGCTGCTCCTGCAGGAACCGGACGACCTCCTCGATCCGCCCCAGGTCCACCTCCGCCCGGTCGGCGAGGCCCCGGAGCGCCGACCAGCGCACCCGGTGATGCGGAGCGTCATCTTCGGGCCGCCACGGCGCCCCTCCGGGCCGCGGCTCCACCCAGATCACGCTCGCCCGCGACAGGAACCGCGGAGACAGCCGCTCCACAGTGTCGTCGACGTTGACGGTCGCGACCAGTCGCACGCTGTCGGGAACAACGAACGATGCGGGATACCGGGCCGCGTTGACCGGCTCCACCGCGGGATCGTAGAGCCGGACCTCCGGGCTCGCAGCCTCGAACGCCGAGATGGGCCGTGCGAGGTAGTACTCGGGCGACGCGAGGTTGAGCTCCTCGATCAACACCGGCCAGATCCCGCCGTGCCCGAGCCGCTCGTCGTCGCGGGCGCGGAGCAGGTGCTCGACGAACCCCTCGGACGACGGGGTCCACGAGCGCTCCGTCGGGTGCCAGAACCCGAACAGCGCGGCGTCGTCCTGCCAATCCCGCCGGACCACCAGCTCCAGGTACCGCTCGGTGCCCTGCCCGTGGCCGAGGCGGGACAGGATGCTGCGGACGAACGTGCTCTTGCCCACGCCCGGGAGACCGGCCAGCAAGGTCCACCGACCGGTGACCAGCGACAGCAGCAGGTTCGTGACCTCCGCCACGCCCCACGTCCCGCCGGCGAGGTCCTGGATCAGGCGCGGCAGGTCGGGGGTGTCGGTCGCCTCGAACCCCGAGGACCGGATCGGGGTGACGACGGCGGTGGGACGCGGGTCGGGGCTGGTGGAGCCACCGCGGAACCCGAGCTCGGCGATCAGCTTGAGCTTCCGGTCGGACAGGAGCTCGTCGGCGGCTCGGAGCTGCTCCTGGAGTGCGTCGAGCCGCTCGGTCGCGGCCTGGGCCTCGGTCTGCAGCCGGCCCTGCAGGTCCGCCAGCTCGGCGCGGGCGCCCTGCAGCGAGGACTCGAGGTCGACCCTGCGCCGCTCGACCTCCTCCTGGACCGCGGCGACCTCCCGATCGACCAGGCCCTCAGCGGCGACCGCGACCGCTGCCTGCCCGTCCGCCGACGCGAGGTAGCTCCGGACGGCCTGGGCGCGGTGGGTGGCCAGCGCCTCTGCCGTCGCCAGCAGCGCCGACATCCGCCTCGTGCGCCCCTCGATGATCGCCGACGGCAGCCCGCCCTCGGTCGATTGCTCCGCGAGCCATCGCTCGATCGCCGCGGGTGGCGGCGCACCGTCGACCGCGGCGGCGAGCCAGGCCGCGAGTGCGGCGTCGTCCAACAAATCGCGCGCCGTGCCGCCGACCGCCAGCAGCTCGGGCAGCGACGGCGGGCGAGGGACCAGCGACCGGTTGCGGCCGAGGTCGATCAGGCCGAACAGGGCAGTGAACCGAGCCTCCGGAAGCGAGGCGACGGCGCACCACTCGTGCTCCGCGACTGGCACGCCATCGCGCAGGGCGTAGGGGCCGACGATCTCGTCGTCGAGCCAGCGGAACAGCGGCCCGCTGCCAGTCGCGTCGTCGGACTGGGCCACGACCTCGCCCCAGGCCGCCACCCGATGGGGTCCGTCCGACGGGGTCACGCCGCTCACCCGCAAGCCCCGGATCCGCGCACCGTAGGGACGGTTCTCGTCCCCGCTCGCCTTCACGCCGCCCAGCACCCACGCGACCCGCAGCGGGCGGGCGCCTGGCTCCTCGATCGACACCGCGGCCGGCACCATCTTGCGCTCGATCGCGTCGATCAGCTGGTCCAGCTCGTCCAGGTCGGGTTCGAACCGAAGGCCCGCATCCCGACGAGCCGCGGTTCGTTCGATCGCCGTCAGCACCGAGGACCGCTCGCTCGGTGCCCAGCTGGCGACCCGCGCTCGAAGTCCAGCGAGCTCCGGCCCCAGGCGGCGTTCCTCTCGGTCTCGGAGGTCGGCCGAACGCTCGCGGGCCAGGCGCAGGGCTTGCTGGGCGCCGACGAGATCGTGGCGGTGCAGCGCCGTTCTACCCGTCTCCAACGCGGCCTCCACCGGGTCCGCCTCGGAGACGAGAGCGAGCTCCCCGCCGATCGTGCTGAGCTCGCGGTCGAGCTCGGCCCGAGCGGCGTTCCAGGCACCCTCGACCTCCACCGCCCATGCGAGGGCGTCGGTCTGGTCGGACGGGGCCGCTCGGCCGAGGGAGGTGAGCTCGTCGACCTGCCGCCGGGCCCGGCTGAGGCGCCGCTCGAGCTCGGCCCCCTGGGTGGACTTCCGGTGTTCGGTGTCGGCCTCGTTCAGCGAGCCCGCGGCGGCGTCGAGGTCGAGGGACTGGAGCTCCTCCCGCGCCTCCTTGAGCCAGGTTCCGGCGTCGCCGGAGTAGTCGCGGTCGTCGATGGCCTTCGCGAGTTGGTCGTAGCGATCGGCCATCTTCACGAGCCACGCCGGCCGCCGAGCCGAGGTGTCGGCCCAGGCTTCGCGAGCGAGGAGGAACGCGAGCCGTGTGTCGCGCCCGTCCGGGGTGCGGAGGGCCTCGCGAACGGTCTCGGGGTCGAGCAGGGGGCGCTCCGGCGGCTCGGGCAGCGCGTCCTGGACCAACGCCACCACCCACGGCGCCGCGTCCCCCGCGGCCTCGGTGACCGGCGCCTCCCAGCCGGCGGGCAGGCCGATCGGCGCCCTCCGATCGGGTCGCGGCCACAGGCGGATCGCCTCCTTGGCCCACTCGGACCGGGCGGTGAGCTGCTTGACCAGGTGGTCCCAGACCGGCGTGCCGGGCTCGACGCGGCGGCTGGTGGGACCTTCGGACGCCCAGTCGGTGATGCCGTCCTCGTCCACCGACAGCAGGCGGAGGTCGGTGGGAGGCGGTTCGCCCTCCTTCGCGGCGCGCAGGAGGCGCTTGCACTCGTCGTTCGCCGGCCCGAGGATCGCCTTGTCGCCGGAGATCTTCCCCGGGTTCCGGTCCGAGTTCTTCTTGAGCTGCTCGAGCACCTCGCGGAACCGCGCGGGTCGGCGGAGCGCCTGGAGCCCATCGCCAGACTCCAGGATCCGCTTCAGCACGTCGCCGGCAGGGGCCCCGACGACCCGGTCGATGTTCCAGGCGGGCTGAACGGCGGCTTGGTCGACCGCGACGACCAGCCACCAGTCGAGCAGGGCGGCCGGTCCTGGGTGCGCGCCATCGAGCACCAGGACCGCCTCGCGCAGCCAAGCCAAGGCCCGCGCGCGATCGCCGTGCTCGTCCAGGCCCTGCCAGGCGAACCGGTGCACGGCGCCGACGGCCAGCCGGACGTCGTCGAGGAGCGATGGGGACTCGAGGACGCGACCCCGAAAGGAGTCGGCGCGGAGGGCACTGGTCATCAAGGCACGAGGGGACGATGGCTACGGTATCCCCTTGAGGCAAGCCGAAGTCAATCCCTTTGGTGTCTACCGATGACCGATGTCTACGAACCGTGGACGGCCGCTATTCTTGGACAGTCCCGTCCACGATCGGTTAGCGTCTACGAGACGAAGACAAGGATGATTCATGGACAAGCCCATCCCCGACTGGTTCGACCAAGCCGTCCACGCGCTCCCCGAGAACCTAGGCGCTCGGATCGGTGACGACGTCGTCGAGATCGGTCGGAACGGTGCGAAGCAGGTGTTCGTCGCGATGCCCCGGCGGGTCGTCCGCCCGTCCACGCTCGCTGCCGTGGTCGATCAGGCGCGTTCGCTCGGGCTGGACCACCCACCGCTGCTCGTGAGCGAGCACGTCTCCACCGAGTGCGCCGATCTGCTTCGAGCGCGCGGGATCCAGTTCGTCGACGCGGCCGGCAACGCCTACCTCGACATGCCCGGCTACCTCGTCGTGGTCACCGGCCGCCGACCGCTCGCTCCCGTCGCCGCCCAGAAGGACCGAGTCGGCGCGGCGGCCCTGCAGGTCGCGTTCGTCCTCCTGCGGGAACCGAGCACGGCCGCGTTGTCGGTGCGCGCGCTGGGCGACCGAGCGGGCGTGAGCCACGGTGCTGCGGCCACTGCCCTCAACACGTTCGAGCGCCGCGGCTGGACCCGCAACCTGGGCACCGACGGGCACCGCCTGGTGGACCCGGAGGGCCTCCTGTCGGCGTGGCTGTCGGGGTTCGCCGACCGGCTCGGTCCGAAGCTGGTGCTGGGCCGTGCGGCCGCCCCGGGCGCCGCTACTCCCGAGGCCTGGGGTCGAAGCGTGGTCGACCGCCTGTCGCCGGACGTGGGCCTGCTGGGAGGCGAAGTGGCGGCTACGATCGCCGGCCTTCCCCTCCACGGGGCCACCGGCTCGGTCTACGTCCGCGCCTGGGACGCCGCCACGATGAAGCGCCTGCGCCTCGCACCCACCGCGGACGGCGCCATCACGATCCGGTCGGCCTTCACCGCCCACATCGAGGACCCCTCCGACCCCCGCCTGGTCGACCCGCTGCTCGTGCTGGCGGAGGTGGCGTCGATTCCGGACGAGCGCCTGGACGAGACCCGTGCGATGCTCCGCGAGCGGGTGTCGGCGAGATTCCAGCCGTGAACGACGATCTCGCCCTGGTGGCCCACGATCTGGGCCAGGTAGCGGTGGCCGTTGGCACGCGGGTGCTGTTGGTTGGCGCGTACGCCCGAGACCTCTGCCTCGGCGCGGTCGAGCCGACGGCGCGCATGACCAACGACGCCGACTTCGCCGTGTTGCTCGAGAGCTGGGCCGCGGTGGACGCGTTCTTCGCCGCCTGCGCCGGATCGTTCCGGGACGTCGATCGCGGCGAGCTGAAGATGTACCACCGGGCGACTGGCCTGAAGGTGGACCTGGTGCCATGCGGGCCTATCGAGGTGCCGCCTGGGACGCTGTCGCTGCGTGGGTCGCGCCGCCGACTCAACACGGTCGGTCTGGTGGAGTGCTTCGCGCTGGGGCGGCCGCTCGGCGCCACGCAGGTGGTGGTTCCGCCGCCCGCTGGGTTCGTCGTCCTCAAGCTGCTCGCGTTCACCGACCGCCGCGAACCACGCGACCTACGCGACCTCGGCTACGTGCTCCACCGGATCCCGTTCGACCCGGAGTGGATCTGGGAGGACGACGAGCTCCTGGCCGCATTCTCCGACGGTTCGCTGACCTACGACGACGCTCGGTTCTGGTACGCGGGACGCGAGATCCGCCGCCAGTTCGCCGCCGAGACCGTCGCGGCGGTGCTGGTCGCTCTGCGCCAGCTCCGTGGCGACCGCCCCGATCTTCGCGTGCTGACCGTCGAGAGCCTCGACCCGGACGAGCGGCTGACCCGAGCCGACCGCATGCTCGCCGTCCTCGACCGCGCCGTCTGTGGCGGACCGGCGTAGCCCGTCAGAAGTTGTCGGCGTCGACCTCCCAGAGATCATCGGGTGGCCACCCGTGTGCCACGAGTTCGTCCTCGCTCCTTGGCCGCCCGTCGGGCGAGATGAAGCGCTCCAGTACGTCCTCGATGGGCCGCACAGCGTCAGCCACGCCTCGGTTCACCTGGTCGGTCAGGAGGAGCGGGTACAGGTAGATCCCGCTGGCCTCGAGCACGCCGGCGTTCACCGCGAGCAGGGCGTAGACCTGGAGCAGGTAGCTCGCGAGCTCCTCGTAGGTGCGCTCGGCTCGTCGCCACCACCCGACGAGATCCTGAGGAGCCGTCGAAGGTCCTCGGCGATGGCGGCCCCGAGAGCTGGGTACTCGTGCTCCGATCGCGTTCGGAGAAACGACCCATCGAGCACAGCCGGGAATCCCGGCCGCACGTCGAACGCCAGCGCGAGCGCGCGAAGTCGCCGGTACCGGACCAACCTCGGGGCGTTGTGTGCCAGTGCCTCCTCGCTCCATCCAGTCCGATCGGGCACCATCCGCCCGAATTCGGCCGCCGCACGGAAGAACGTCACGCCATGCCACAGTCGCGGATTCGTCAAAGGGCCGCCGGGGTGTGCGACCAGTCTCCCACATGGCGGCCACGAGCACCGGCTGGCCGAGAACTTCGGGGAAGGCGTCGCCCCAGCCGACGTTCCCTGACCTCGCGGACCTCGCGCACCTTGGAAGCGGACCTCGATCTTCGTCTACGACGCTGTCCCGTGGCCAATTCCCTGACCTCGCGGACCTCAAACCGGCTTTTCCTCGGTGTAGTGGCGCTGGACGTCGGACAGGCTCGAGTCGGCCAGGATGTGCGTCGTTCGGCGCACAACGTCGAGGTAGAGGTCCCACCGACCTGCGACGGCGTGCCACTCCGCGCCGACCTGCTGCCAGACGATGTGGGGTGAGCGGGCCGAGTACTGCGCACTCGGAGGCGCGGTGGTTCGGCGGAAGCGGGAGGCCGCGAGGTCGGCGTAGGCCTGCAGCACGGCAGGGTACGACCAGACCTGGAGCTTGGTGGCCATGCCGCGGGCGGCCTCGGGACCTTGCTGTACGGCGCGGTCGAAGAACAGCGCCATCGCCCGCTCCGTGCGCACGCCGAGGATCCGCGCAACGTCCAGCGCGCCCTGGAAGTGCTCGCCTCGCTCGGCCAGGTCCCACTGGGCCGCGACGAACGGAGGATGCCGACCGGCGGCAACGAACCGCGACACCCACGGCTCCTCCCACAACGCGACGCTGTCCACCGGCTCGAGCCCGCCGCGGGCCGTCGCCGAGAGCAGCGCGAACCACGCAGGGCCGAAGATCCGCGCGAACGCCCCCGGGTCGACCTGGTACAGCGCCCGCAGCAGCACGCCGAGCGAGCCCGCGCGCTGGTTCCACTGGAGGATCCCGTACGACAGGCCCGCCCCGTCGAGGTTCCGGTTCACCGAGTCCGCCCGGCCCTCCGACGCCGAAACGAACGCGATCACCCGCCGCACCCACGCCCGATCGTCCGCCGGTTGCGCGACCGCCGCGTGCGCCGGCTGCGAGCCCAACAGGAGTGCCGCCGCCACCGCCGCGACCCCTCCGACGAGCAGGAGCCCACGCGGGTTCACGCTGCCTCGCGGGCGTCGGCCAGCAGCCCCCGCGGCAGCCGCCGGTCCCACCAGTACACCGCGCACTCGTCGAGCTCGGTGTACGTCAGCCCCGCGTTGGGGGCGATCAGCAGGAACCGCCGCCACCCGTCGAACGTGGGCGGCAGGAGCTCCTCGGCGTGGCTGACCTGGATGCCGCGGGCCACCCGGAAGTTGCTGCGGATGTACGCCGGCACCCGTTGCTGCTCGGCGTACCACCCCGTCGCTCGCGCGAGGAACCAGTTCACTTCGCCGCTGTGCGCGGCCCACATCCGCTTCATCCACGCGTCGGACGCCCACGACCAGCCGAGCGCGGTCCAGTTCCCGCCGTACTTCATGGCCGACTCGATGCGGGCCGCAGCCACGTCCTCCTCCGCCGGCCACGCTACGTCGAGGTGCTCTGGCCGGATCCCGAGCGCGGCGACCTTCTCCAGCGCCTGCTCCGACCAGGTCGCCGACCCGTGCTCCCGCATCCCGATCGCCGTGCCCTTCACCCGCCCGAACTCGACGTGCTGCACCTTCTCCGGGTTCCACGGGCTCGGGACCGCGATCTGCAGGCCCTCGTACACCGGCGCCTCGCCACCGGCGGGCACCAGCACCTCGCGATCGCGGACCGCGTACACCCACTTCGACCAGGGCCACGCCGCCGGGTCGACGTTCGCGAGGTCCTTCAGCCGCTCCTCGCCCTCCAGCCGCAGCCGCGCGGCCTCGGTCGGGTCGGTGGCGCGCTCGGCCTTCCGGAACCGGGCGTTCGCGCTCCGAAGCATCCGCGCCGCGTCCTCGGCCACCTTCTTTCGCGCCTCCTCCTCCCGCCGCGCCCGCACGTCGGCCAGGCGCTTCGCGGTCTTGTCGGGGTCCCGGCTGACCAGCAGCAGGATCTCCTCCGGCCCGAGGTCCATCTGGGCGCCGGGGTTGTTGGTGTCGCGCGACTGCGACTTCAGCAACTGCGTCATCCATCCCAACTTGCCCTGGATGAGGTTGAACCGAAGCCCATCCTGACTGCGTCGGGCGAAGTAGTAGTTGATCTCGATCGCGGCGAGCGTGTTGCCCTGCCGCACCCCGCGCCCGTTCCGCTGTTGGAGCGTCGCCGGCTCCCACGGCAGATCGAGGTGGTGGATCGCGCAGGTCCGGGTCTGCAGATCGATGCCCTCGTACGCGATCGCGTTGGCCACCACCACGTCGTACTTCGGCGCGACCCCCTCCTCCGGCTCCCCGTTGAACTCTCGCGCCACCCGTTGCCGATCGGCGGCTCCGGGCGCGACCTCCGCGTTCAGCACCGCGATCCGAGCCTCTGGGATCCCGGCCCGCACCAGCGTCTGGACGACCCACCGATGCGCGGCGACGTTGTCGACGAACACGATGTGCCCGCAGGTCCGGTTCGCCAGCACCCGCTTGGCCATCGCCGCGAACTTCGGCGACGCCGGCTCCACCCCTGCCGTCGCGGCGGTCTTCCAGTCGTAGCCCTCGTCGAGGTTCGGGTGCACCGCGACCAGCGCCATCCGCGCGAGCAAGCCCAGGATCTTCGCCTTGTCCGTCCGCGTCGACTCGAGCGCGGCCTCGATCTCCGCGACGTACCGGGCGTACTTCGCGTCCTGCTCGGCGTTCAGGTCGACCTCGACCACCTGGACCTTCGGCTCCGGCAGCTTCAACCCCACGTCCTCGGCGGTCTTGAACTCGCCGTATCGGAACAGCACCTCGCGCAGCTCGTGCAGGTTCTGGAACCCGGTCACCGCGCTCCGCTCGACCACGTCCATCTTGCTGTCGACGACCGGCTTCAGCTCGATGCGGAGGTACCGGTCGATGAACTGCTCGGGGTCACGGATGCCCATCCGGGCCCACGCGTCGTGGTCGACGTACTGGACGAGGTTGTAGAACTCCAGCGGCGAGTTCTTGGCCGGCGTCGCCGACAGCAGCACGATCCCCGACCCACCGGTCCGCCGCCGAACCGCCGCACACCGGAAGTCGAGCTGCCAGGCGCGCTTGCTGCCCTCGCCGGCGTTGCCCATGAACCGCGGGACACCGCCCTCGCGCGGCTCCGGCAGGTACAGGTTCTTGAAGTTCTGCGCCTCGTCGACGATCAACAGGTCCACGCCGATGTCGTCCCACGCCACGCCCGGGTCGTAGGCCCACCCCTCGGGCAGCTCCATCTGCTCGGCGATCCACGCCGCGACACCCTCCTTGAGGACGGCGGCCTGGCGCTCGGTGAGCTTCTTCTGGTCGGCGGCGTTGCGCTGGCGCAGGCGGACCTCGCGGCGGATCGCCTCGGTCTGGTCGGCGTAGGCGCGCACCGCGTCCTCGTTCATCCGCGTCCGAGCGAGCGCCGTGTACGTGAGCAGCACCACGTCGAACTCGCCGGCCTGGAACCGGGTCCACTTGTCGGCGCGCTCACCCGGCGTGTCGGTCTCGGATGTGGCGAAGCCCTTGCGGTCGCCGCGCGCGACGACCTTGCGCTTGCTCCCGACGACCGCGACGCGGTAGTCGGGAG
>JBEBJW010000141.1:0-9790 GCA_040079715.1 Myxococcota bacterium
GGCCGAACGCGAGAGGGTGGACGCTCGATCGACCGGCCCCCCCGACCCCGCCGACCCGTCGTCGACCACCCCCGGGGGCTTCAGCGCCCCGGACCCGTCCGAGACGCTGACCCCGGGTCTGCGGCGCTGTCGCGCGGACGACGGGCACGCCACCCGGAGCTCCGGGCGGGCGGCCGGACCTGCGGATCCCATCCGGAGCTGGGTCGAGCGCGCCGTCGAGACCGTGGGCCCGCGCGCTCGGTGCGACGCCCCCGACGCCCCGTCGCGTCACGGGCGCGACAGCACCCCGAACGTCAGCGTGTCGAACGTGTGGCCCGTCCGCCCGCTGGTGAAGTCGTGCGCGACCCCGATCGGGACCACGTGGACGGCGTCGCCGGGCTGGTGGCCCTTGTCGAGCCCGACCACCCACCCGTGCCCGTCGAGGTGCAGGTAGCTGTACCCCCGGGCGTCGATCCGCTCGGACACGGTGTCGTCGTACCCGATCCGGGCGACCTGCTCGATCGACCCGAGCGGGTTGACCGGGGCCGCACCGCACCCGAGCCACGCGATCGCGATCACAGCTCACCGAACGCGAAGTCGGTGTCGTCGGCGAGCCAGTCGAGGGCGGTGTCCCAGTCGGGCGGAATGTCCGCGGCCGGGACCCACAGCGAGCGGCTCTCCGCCCCCTTCGCCACGTCCGACAGGTCCGCCATCGCGGCCGCGTGGACGTCGCCGAGGACGAACGCGGTCTGGGCCTCCTCCGACTCCCACACCGTCAGGGTCCACCACTCGAGCTTGCCGACGTTCCGGAACGACGCGCCGACCCAGCCCTCGGGCTCCTCGTCGTACAGGTAGTTCGCGACGGCCTCGGCGTGCTCGCCGAACCGCTTGCCCGGACCCGGCCAGTTGATCACCCGGAGGTGGGTGATCCCGACCAGGTACTCGTCCTGCGGGGCGACCAGCGCGGCGGTGGCGTCGTCCCAGCCCGGGCCCGCGAACGCCTGGACCTCGGGCTCGGGGGTCCCACATCCAGCGAAAAACACAGTCGATACCGTCGCGATCACCGGGAGCACTCGGATCATGTTCACCTCGATGGCTACATGACACCGGGCCCCGGACGGCGGGACACCCCGAAAACGCAACCCCCCCTCCCGCGGGTGGCGGATCGGCGTGAGCGGGCGGCTACCGCGCGGGACCCGGATCGAGGGCGCCGAGGTGGAGGACCGAGATCCCGGCGACCACCAGCCCCACGCCGACCACCACGTGCCACCCGACCCGCTCGCCGAACAGCGCCCAGCCGATCGCGACCGCGCCGGCGGTCCCGAGGCCGGACCACACCGCGTACGCGACCCCGAGCGGCAGCTCGGTCAGCGACCGCGACAGCAGCGCGAACGCGAGCGCGTACCCGGCGATCACCACCGCCACCGGCCCGAGGCGGGTCAGGCCGTCCGACGCCCGCAGCGCGGCGGTCGCGGAGACCTCGGCGACGATCGCACCCATCAGCCATCCCCAGCCGCTCATCGGACCCCCTGACCAGCGTCGCCCGATCCTACCGGGTCTCGGGGTACCTCCGGGTGACATTCCGGCATGTTCGTGTGATACTCGAACCCACGTATTGACGGCGCAATGGTCGGCCGCACCCGGCCGAGCCCGCGCCGAGGAGGATCCGATGGCGGGCGAGCCCCAGATCACCGAGATCGCGAGCTACCTCGCGACCGCGATCCCGACCGACGGCGTCGATCCGGCGGAGGCGACCGAGGCGTGGCGCAGCTCGCTGCGGTACGCGCGCAAGACGGGCGCGATCGGCGAGGTGACCGAGCTGATCGAGGGCGCCCAGCCGGAGGACGAGACGCTCCGGGCCCACTGCGAGGCGCTCCGGCAGCCAGCCACCGCTCCGACGTCCGGCGACGCCCCGTCCGGGAGCTAGGCGGTGCCGCTGTCGCGCCGGGGGTTCCTCGCCGGGCTCGGCGCGGCCGGGTGGTCGGGGATCGCCCGGGCGGACACGCTCCCCGGCCCGGTGTGCGGCCCGCCCGAGCACCAGGCGCGGATCGATCGGACCTGGCGCCACGCGCTGTCGCCGATCGAGCGGGAGACCGGGTTCGTGAACTACACGGACGAGGTGTTCCCGTTCCGGTTCCGGATCGCGCCCGGGGTCACGTTCCCGACCCGCACCGCGTGGCCCACCGACGACATCCCGCCGAGCTGCGCCGTGGCGACGCCGAACGCGCTGGCCCGCCGGGGGTCGCTGATCGACGCGATCCTGTCGCCCGCCCCGTCCGAGACCTGCCAGCAGCTCCCGGGCGAGCCGATCGCCACGTTCGAGCGGCTCGCGACCGCGGTGAAGACCCAGGTGGTCGACGCGATCGCCGCCGATCCGCGCACGGTGCTGATCCCGGTCGGTTCGCACCACTCGTGCTCCGGCGCGTACCGGCCCCCGACGTTCGATCGCGCGATCGCGGTCGACGTGGGCGGGATCAACGGGGTGATCCCGCTCGACCAGGTCGGCCCGACCGGCGGGACCCTGGTGCTGTGCGGCGCGGGGATCAGCGTGTGCCAGCTGAACGAGACCCTGTGGAAGCTCGGGCTGGCCCTGCCGACGATGGGGTCGTTCGACGTCCAGACGCTCGCCGGCGCGGTCTCGACCGGGACCCACGGGTCCGCCCGGGACATCGGCGCGCTCGGGGACTGCGTGGTCGCGGTGATCGCGCTGTGCGCCCCGTCGAAGCCCGGAGACGCCGAGCGGTGGCGGTTCCTCCAGCTCCAGGCCCGCGAGACGGACGCGCCGAAGGTGGCGCTCGCCGAGGCGATCGTCGCGTCGGAGGACGTGTTCCACGCGTTCGTGGTGTCGATGGGGCTGCTCGGGATCGCGGTCGGGATGGTGATCGAGGCCCGGCCACCGTTCTACCTGTACCGGCGGCGGTACGCCCGGCGGTGGCGCGAGATCCGGCCGGAGATGGCCCGCCTCGTGACCGAGCCTCCGGCGGGGATCCGCGGTCGGGGCTGGCGGTACGAGCTGTACGTGAACCCGGTCGCCACCCGGCGGTTCCTGTCGCTGCCGCTCGACGCGCCGACGCCCGGATCGACCGGGACGCCCGAGTGGATCGTCCAGGAGGTCCAGATCGACGAGTGGGACCACGACCTCGACTACCGGCCGGACGTGCTCCGGCTCGACGGCGCGAACCAGCTGTTCGCCGCGGCGGAGGAGGACATCGACATCCGCCCGTTCCGCCCGTCGGCGATGGTGACCGACCAGCTGTTCCACGAGGAGTCGGGGGAGTTCGCCGATCGCTCGTACCGGGTGCTCCGGCTCGAGTGGACCGACTCGGTCCGCGCGTGGGGCACCGAGTGGTTCGTCCCGCTCGACCACGCGGCGGACGCGGTCGACTGGGTGCTCGACCGGAACCTGTCGCTCGGGTACGGCCACGTCGACCGGCTGGTCCACCCGTTCGGGGTCCGGTTCCTCCGGTCGCGGAACGGCCTGCTGTGCCCGTCGCGGTACGGTGGCGACCGGTACTGCTGCGCGATCGAGCCGTCGCAGCCGGTGCGGGGCGCGGCGGGCGCGAACGGGCGCGAGCGGGACTCGATCGTCCGGTGGAGCGAGGCGTTCCAGGCCGAGTCCGACCGGCGCGGGTGGGAGGGCCGGTTCCACTGGGGCCTGATCAACGATCCGCTCGACCGCGCGCACCTCGAGGCGGCCTACCCGGACCTGCCGCAGTGGCGCGACGTGTTCCTCGTGTTCGACCGGTTCGGCCGGTTCGACACCACGCTCGCCCGCCAGCTCGGCCTGGTCGCGTGGCGGGACGAGAACCGCGACCGCGCCACCGCCTACGACGTCTTCGCGTGATCCGGGTCGGCGAGGAGCCGGACCAGCAGCCCGCGCAGGGTGCGCGCGTCGTCGGGGCCGAGCCGCGCGTCGATCGCCCGGTCGAGCTCCCGCTTGACCTCGGCGGCCGCGATCAGCGCCGCGGTCCCGCGCGGAGCGAGCGTCACCTCGACCGTCCGCCGGTCGTCGGCGCCGGGTCCGGTCGCGACGCACCCGAGCGCGGCCAGCTTGCGGACCTCCCGGGCGCAGAACTGCTTCGTCGTCCCCGAAGACCGCGCGAGCGCCTGGATCGACCGCGGCCCGTCGCGGAGCTCGGCCAGCAGGCGCAGCTCCGGGGTGGCCACCCCGTCGAACCCGCGCTCGCGCATCCGGATCGCGAGCGTCTCGCGCTCGCGGGCCGTGGCGACGGTCATCAGCACGATCAACGGCAGCTCGGGGTCGACCACGGGTACCTCGCCCGATTCCGGTAGCCCGTCGCGGTTCGGGGTCGACAAAAGACACCTAAGGTGTCTATTGAGGTGGGGGAGGGTTCATGGTCGAGGTCTACTTGCCCGAAGCGGGATCGGGTCCGTGGCCGGGCGTGGTGCTGTTCATGGACGGGTTCGGGGTCCGTCCGGCGTTGGTGGAGGTCGCCCGGCGGATCGCAGCCCGGGGCTACGCGGTCGCGGTGCCGGACCTGTTCCACCGCGCCCGGCCGTACGATCCGTCCGAGGTGTGGCTGGTCGGGATGGACGCGGCGAAGCGCGAGCGGTGGCGGGAGCGGTTCTACCTGCCCGCGCTCGAGCCGGCGAACCACCGGGCCGACACGGCGGCGGCCCTCGCGGCGCTCGACCGGCCGGAGGTGGCGGGGACCCGGATCGGCCTCGTCGGGTACTGCATGGGCGGCGGGCTGGCGCTGCGCGCGGCGGCGGCCCACCCGGATCGGGTCGCGGCAGTCGCGGCGTTCCATCCGGGCAACCTGGTGGCGGACGGTCCGGACAGCCCGCACCGCGTGGTCGGCGGGATCCGGGCCGAGGTGTACCTCGGGCGGGCCGACGCCGACGGCTCGTTCACCGACGCCCACCAGGTCGAGCTCACCGCCGCGTTCGCCGCCGGGAGCGCGCCGGTGACGATCGAGACCTGGACGGGCTGCAAGCACGGGTGGACGATGGAGGACCTGCCCGTGTACGACGCCGCCGGCGCGGCCCGCCACCACGAGGTGCTCGGGGCGCTGTTCGCGCGGACGCTGCGGGCGGGGTGACGGGTCGAGGAGGGCCCGACGTCTCCGGACGGTGACCGGAACGGGGTTTCAGGGGGTCAGCCAGGGATCCGCGACGCATCCGGCCACGATCCCGGCCCGCAACCGGCCCAACAAGTCGGTCAGGCCGGTGCCGGAGCTCGGTGCACAGGCGGCGGGCATCGCGGCCACCGCGGCCCGGACGTCGTCGATCGACCGAAACTGCGGCGGCTCGCCGGTGACGCACCCCATCGCGTACAGCTCGTAGGCGAGGAGCCCCGGCGGGCCTTCCAGCTCGTGGGTGCTCGCAGACCGGCGGGCGAGGATCGCGTCCACCGGCGCCGCGAACGGAGGCAGCGCGGCGGCCCCAGCGATCGTCGCGCAGGTGGGATCGGCGACCGACAACACCTTCGGGTCGGCCGCCCGCGCCGCCACGAGGATCGACAGCACCTCGCTGCAGTGGTGACCGGAGCAGGCCAGCCGTGAGCGCTGCAGGTCCGCGATCCCGCTCTGCACATTGCGTGAGGCGGCCACGGCAGCGCTCGAGTTGCCGCGCCGCTGGAGGAGCTCGACCAGCAGCGCCTCGGCCTCGGGCACGTCGCCGTCCGGGCGCTTCGTCTGAATCAGCGCCCAGGCGACCTCGAGCGCGTCGGCGATGGTGAGCTCCCCAGGCTGCGCCGCCACCGCGTACCCGTTGGACGGGAGCTCGCCGACCCCCGCCGCCACCACCTCGTCCCGCAGCGTCAACAGCGAAGGACTCGGGCACCACTGGGCCGCCTCGGCCATCGACGCCCGCGTCCCCACCAGGAACGACGCCGGCGTCCGACCGAACACGTCGCCCGCGAAGGGCCACCGGGTGGCGGTCCACGGGGCGCCGACGATCCGCTCCACCCCGGTGCGGACCGCCGCGTCGAGCGGGTCCGGAGGGCTCGTCCAGAACGCGCCGGTGGATGCGGGCCGGGACAGGGCCGGCGCGCGGGTCACCCGGAAGCTCGATCGCCGGGCGACCTCGTGCATCTCGTCGAACAGCTGGCAGTCCGCCTGGTCGCGGAGGGTGCCCCACCGGATCGAGAGCTCGATCTGGGCGTCCGGGGTCGACAGGTCCGACAGGGCCGACGGCGGGCGGGTGGTGGCGCGGATCGTGTCCAGTGTCGCCGGCTGGACCGACCGCTGGGCATCCACCGCGTGCAGCGCGTCGTCCAGCGGACCCGCGTGCGCGACACCGAGGAGCCAGGCTGCGAACATCTTCCCCCCGGCGCCGGGTAACCGGCCCCAGTCCTGTCTTGTAGGTCCGACCCACGCAGCCGCGGTGGTGGTCGGCCGGATCTGCCGGATCGACGCCGTGCTCGACCCGGATCCGTCGAAGGCGGGGCCGCCACCCGAGGTCCTCCGGGCGCGGTTCACCGGACGCGTCCCGGCCGCTACCGGACGGTGACCTGGGCCGCGAGGGCCTCCGGCGGCGGGCCGAGCTCGCTCTCCTCGTCCGCCGGGACCGCGCGCTGGGCCGCGACCAGCGACGACACGATGTCCGGCCACTGAGTGACGCCGCAGGTCTTGAGCACCGCGCCGGCGATCGACGCAGCACCCGAGAACTCCTCCGACAGGACCTCGATCCCCGGCCCGCGCTCGGCCCCCTCGTCGCTCGCGAACCGCGTCCGGACCACGATCGGCACGTCCGCCCGGACCCGCCGGATCGCGTCGACCGCTCGCCGCGACGCGGCCGGGTCGGACGTCACCAGGCACACGACCTGCGCCTGGCCGAGCCCGGCGTGGCCGAGCACCTCCGGGGCGGCGACGTCGCCGTACACGATCCGACGCCCGCGCCCCCGCTCGGTCGCGACGGTCTCGGGGTTCAGCTCGACGATCACGACCTCGATCCCGACGCGCTCGAGCGCCGAGACCACCGTCCGGCCGCACACCCCGAGGCCCGCCACGATCACGTGGCCGGTCTCCTCGGTGTGATCCTCGGGCTCCGGCACCTCGACCGGGACGTCGAGCCACCGCTCGAGCGGCGCGAGCGCCCGGGAGCCGGCGAGCAGCCGGGGGAACAGCGCGACCAGCATCGGCGACAGCGCGAGGGTCACGATGCTCGCCGCGAGGAACGCCCGCTGCTCGTCCGGTGAGAGGAGCCCGAGGTCCGCCGCCGGGCTCGCCAGCACGAACGCGAACTCGCCGACCTGGGCGAGGGTGACCGCGGCGAGGCCGGCGATCCGCACCGGCACCCGCAGCACGATCCCGACGACCCACATCACCCCGATCTTGACCGCGACGATCCCGCCGGTGGCGGCGGCGACCGCGAGCGGCTGGTGGGTCAGCACGTCCACGTCGAGCAGCATCCCGACGCCGACGAAGAACACGCACATCGTGACGGTGCGGAACGGCAGGACCTCGGCCATCGCCTGGTGCGAGTACTCGGTGTCCGCGAGGACCATCCCGGCGACGAACGCGCCGAGCGCGAGCGACAGGCCGGTCATCGAGGTGACCCACGCGGTGAGCCCCGCGACCCCGAGCACCGCGAGCAGGAACACCTCGCGGTTCCGGGTCTTCGCGACCGCCTTGAACGCCCGCGGGACCACCCACTGCGACAGCACGAGGGTCACCGCGACGATCCCGATCGCCCGGGCGAGCACGCCGACGATCGCCCCCACGCCGCCCGATTCGCCCGCGAGCAGCGGCAACACCAGCATCATCGGGACCACGCACAGGTCCTGGAAGATCAACACCCCGAGGATCACCCGCCCGTGGACCGCCTTCGCCTCGCCTCGCGCGTCGAGCAGCCGCAGCACCACCGCGGTCGACGAGGTGGCGACCAGCATCCCCCAGGTGACCGCGGTCCCGACCTCCCGCCCGAGCGCGAGCCCGATCGCGGCGACGATCCCGATCGTGCCGGCCATCTGGAGCCCGCCGGCCACCAGCACCGCCTTCCACGCCCGCCGCACGTCGGACAGCGAGAACTCGAGCCCGACGGTGAACAGGAGCAGCACCACGCCGACCTCGGCGACGATGTTCAGCTCCTCCCCGCGGGCGACCCACCCGAGGACCGGCGGGCCGAGGATCACGCCGGTGGCGAGGTACCCGAGCACCACGGGCAGCCCGAGGCGCGCGAGGACGAGGGCCGCGGCGACCGCGACGGTGAAGACCAACGCGAGGTCGGTGAACGCGTGGAGCTCGTGCATCGGTACCTCATCACGAGCCACGACTGTTCAGGCAACCTACAGATTCGGATCGCGGTACCTCGCCCAGTCGATGCCGAGCTTCCGCATTCGGGACCGCAGCGTGTGCGGGTTCACGTTCAGCAGGCGCGCGGCCCCGTGCGGGCCCTCGATCCGGCCCCGGGTCCGCCGGAGCGCGTCCTCGATGTGCCGGCGGGTCGCGGTGTCGAGCGTGTCGGCGCGGGTCGCGACCGTCCGCGGGGGCGCCGCACCCGACGCCCCGAGCGCGGTGCCGATCGCGAGGCCCCGGCCGTCGCCGAGGATCGCCGCCCGCTCGATCACCGCCGCGAGCTCGCGGACGTTGCCCGGCCAGGCGTAGCTCCGGAGGACCTCGATGTCTTCGGCGGTCGGGACGACCTCGACTCCGTGCAGGCGCAGCCCGGCCCGCGACGCGAAGTGGCGGGCGAGGGCTGCGATGTCGCCCACCCGCTCGCGCAGCGGCGGCAGGTGGATCGGGAACACCCCGAGCCGGTACCACAGGTCGCGGCGGAACGTCCCCGTCTCGACGAGATCGTGCATGTTGCGGTGGGTGGCGGCGATGATCCGCACGTCCACGGTCAGGGTGCGCTCCCCGCCGACCCGCTCGAACGTCCCGTCCTGCAGGACGCGCAGCAGGCGGACCTGGGCCGCGGACGGGAGCTCGGCCAGCTCGTCGAGGAACAGCGTTCCGCCGTCGGCCCGCTCGAACCAGCCCTTCCGGGTGGAGATCGCGCCGGTGAAGCTGCCGCGCTCGTGGCCGAACAGCTCGGAGTCGACGAGCTCGGACGGGATCGCCCCGCAGTTCACCCGCAGGAACGGCCCGTCGGCGCGGCGAGACCGGGCGTGGATCGCGCGCGCGGCGACCTCCTTGCCCGAGCCCGTCTCGCCGAGGATCATCACCGGCGCGTCGGTCGGCGCGACCTGCTCGACCCACCCCATCACCGCCCGCAGGCCGTTCTCGGCCCCGACGATGCTGTCGCTGATGTCCTGGCGCTGGAGGCGGGACAGCAGGGCGCGGTTGTCGGCCTCGACCGCCTCCCGCAGGCGCGCGAGCTCGTGCAGGCGGGCGTCGTTCGCCAGGGCGACCGCGAGCGGCTCGAGCATCGACTGGATCCGCTCGAGGCTGTCCGGCAGGGACGGGGCCGACACGAGCACCAGGCCCGCCGGCCGCCCGTCGGCGAGCAACGGCCCGGCGATCAGCGCCTGATCGAGGCGCGGGGGGGCGATCAGCTCGCGCAGCGCGTCGACCTGGCCGGCCGGCCACCCGCGGACCCGGCCGGCGGCGCAGAACGACAACACCCGTGACAGCTCGTGCTCCGCGAGATCCCGCCGGATCGGGAGCGCCAGCTCGCCGCCGCCGGTCGCCACGGTCTCGATCCGGCGCCGCTCGGGGTCGAGCCGCCGGATCACCAGTCGGTCCATCGGGAGCTCGGCCGCCAGCAGCGGGGCGAGGTTCCGGACCGACTCGTCGATGTCGAGGTGCTTGCACACCTCGCGCCAGAACTCCAACAGGAGCGGGGTCATCTGGGCTCCCGGGGTGGTTTAACGCTGGACCAGGCCGCGACGCTCGCGGATCCGGTG
>JBEBJW010000142.1:0-9783 GCA_040079715.1 Myxococcota bacterium
GTTCGTGATGGTCCCGACCGACCCGACCAGGCCCGTCGAGCGAATCCAGGTCGCGGCGGGCGAGCTGCGCCGGTGGCGGGCAGGGGCGGCGCTCCTCGGGTTCGTGGTCGTGTGCCTGCTGATCGCGGTCGCGTTCGCGTGGCCCCGGTCGCGGGCGTACGGCTCGCTGGTCCAGGAGAACCTCGAGCTCAAGCAGCGGCTCGAGGCGATCGACCGCAAGATGAGCGAGGTCGATCGGATCATGCTCCGGCTCCGGCTGTACGACGCCCAGCTCGAGTCGCTCGGGGCTCCGATCGGCGATCACGGCCCGATCCCGCCGGAGACCGCGTCGAACGCGGCGCGCAACGGCGACCAGGCCCCGCCCACCGGCGACGAGGCGCCTCCCGAGGGCCATGGGGACGATGCCGGGGCCGACGGCGGAGACGGCGTCGCCGAGGCCGCTACCACCGACGAGGGCGGCGAGTGGGATCCATCGGGCGGCGAGGAGATCGACGCCCCGGACGACGGGAACGGCGGCGAGGAGGGGATCCGCCCCGCCCAGGAGTGGGCGGAGGGGATCGAGGCCCGCGCCGACACGTTCCTCCAGATGTTCACCAAGACCGAGCCGAACCTGAACCTGCTGGTCGAGGAGATGGAGTCGCTCGAGTCGCTGGAGCGCGCGCTGCCGTCGCTGTGGCCGGCGAAGGGCCCGCTGAACAGCGGCTACGGCTGGCGCCGGAACCCGTTCGGGGTCCGGTGGAAGCACCACTCCGGGATCGACATCGGGGGCAAGCGCGGCGAGCCGATCCACGCCACCGCCGACGGGACGGTGATCCGCGCGGGGTGGATCGGCGGGTACGGGCAGGGCATCGAGATCGACCACGGGTACGGCGTCACCACCCTGTACGGCCACGCCTCGGCCCTGTACGTCCACCCGGGCCAGTACGTCCACCGCGGGGAGACCATCGCGGCGATCGGCTCCACCGGCCGGTCGACGGGGCCGCACCTCCACCTCGAGGTCCGGCTCGACGGGCACCCGGTCGACCCGCTGCAGTACCTCCGGGTCCCGAAGTGGGCGAAGCGCCCGTCGCGGACCCAGACCCACGAAGAGGTGATCGAGGAGGATCACGAAGAGGGTGCCGGCGCCGCACCGACCGAGGTTCCCAAGCAGTGAGCCGAGCCGGGGACTTGGCGAACGCGACCAGGGGATTAGGCTCCGACGTTCTGTACCCGGTCTGCTGGCCGCCCTCGTGGCGTCCGGGGGGCCGTCCGGGCCGACCGGCCCACCGTAGTGTCCTGGATGGACGGGGCGATCGCGATGCTTGATACCGTGACGGGAATGGTGAAGCGGCTGTTCGGAGACGCGAACGAGCGCGAGCTCAAGCGGATCGACCCGCTCGTCCGAAAGGTGAACGAGCTCGAGCCCACCTGGCAGAAGCTGTCGGACGAGGCCCTCCAGGCGAAGACCCCCGAGTTCAAGACCAAGCTCGTGAACGGCGCGTCGCTCGACGACGTGTTGGTCGAGGCGTTCGCCACGGTCCGCGAGGCCGGCCGGCGGAAGATGGGGATGCGGCACTTCGACTGCCAGCTGATCGGCGGCACGGTGCTCCACCAGGGCAAGATCGCCGAGATGAAGACCGGCGAAGGCAAGACGCTGGTGGCGACGCTGCCGGTGTACCTGAACGCGCTCGCCGGCAACGGCGTCCACGTGGTCACCGTCAACGACTACCTCGCCCAGCGCGACGCCGACTGGATGCGCCCGATCTACGGGTTCCTCGGGATGTCGGTCGGCGTGATCCTGCAGAACGAGCGGTCCGACACCGTAAAACGCCAGGCCTACACCTGCGACATCACCTACGGGACGAACAACGAGTTCGGGTTCGACTTCCTCCGCGACAACATGAAGTTCTCGTCGGACCTGATGGTCCAGCGCGGGCACACCTACGCGATCGTCGACGAGGTCGACTCGATCCTGATCGACGAGGCGCGGACCCCGCTGATCATCTCCGGCCCGATGACCGCCTCGGTCGACCTGTACAACATCATCGACGGCGTCGTCCCGCTGCTCCAGCGCGAGACCGACTTCACCGTCGACGAGAAGTCGAAGGCCGTGTCGCTGACCGACGAGGGGATGACGAAGATCGAGGACAAGCTGGGGATCGACAACCTGTACGATCCGCACAACATGGAGATCCTCCACCACGTCAACCAGTCGCTCAAGGCCCACTACCTGTTCCGGCGCGACCGCGACTACGTCGTGCGCGAAGGCGAGGTCGTGATCGTCGACGAGTTCACCGGGCGCCTGATGAACGGCCGGCGGTGGTCGGACGGGCTGCACCAGGCGGTCGAGGCGAAGGAGCGGGTCCACGTCCAGCAGGAGTCGCAGACCTACGCGACGATCACGTTCCAGAACCTGTTCCGGATGTACAAGAAGCTCGCGGGGATGACCGGCACCGCCCAGACCGAGGCCGCCGAGTTCGCCGCGATCTACAACCTCGACACGGTCGTGATCCCGACGAACCGGGGCGTCAGCCGGCTCGACTACGACGACGTGATCTACAAGACCCAGATGGAGAAGTTCCGGGCGGTCGTCGGCGAGATCGAGGAGCGGAACAAGAAGGGCCAGCCGGTGCTGGTCGGCACCACCTCGGTCGAGAAGTCCGAGATCGTCGCGAAGCTCCTGTCGCGCAAGGGCATCCCGCACGAGGTGCTGAACGCGAAGAACCACGCGCGCGAGGCCGAGATCGTCGCTCAGGCCGGTCGGCGCGGCGGGGTCACCATCTCCACCAACATGGCCGGCCGCGGGACCGACATCAAGCTCGGCGGTGACCCCGAGAAGATGGCGCGGACCCAGTACGATCCGGCGACCCAGCCGGAGGAGCACGCGCAGACGCTCGCGTACTGGGAAGAGTCGTGCAAGCTCGAGAAGGAGGAGGTCCTCAAGGCCGGCGGGCTGTTCATCATCGGCACCGAGCGCCACGAGTCGCGCCGGGTCGACAACCAGCTCCGCGGTCGGTCGGGACGCCAGGGTGATCCCGGCGGCTCCCGGTTCTACCTGTCGCTCGAGGACGACCTCCTGCGGATGTTCGGGTCGGACAAGATCACGGTGTGGATGGAGCGGATGGGGCTCGAAGACGACGAGCCGATCGAGCACCGGTGGATCACCCGCGCGGTCGAGAACGCGCAGCGGAAGGTCGAGGGGCACAACTTCAACATCCGGAAGAACCTGCTCGAGTACGACGACGTGATGAACTACCAGCGCAAGGGGGTGTACGAGATCCGTCGCCGCGCGCTGACCGGAGAGAACGTCGGCGAGATGATCCGCGAGGCGATCGACAACATCGTCCAGGACGTGATGGACGACTACCTCGTCGAGGGCCTCCACCCCGAGCACTGGAACGTGGCGGGTCTCCGCGAGAACCTGAAGCGCGTGTTCGAGATGCAGTGGGACGAGTCCGACAACCAGCTCCGCGACCTGTCGCGCGAGGAGCTGCGGAACCGGATGAAGTCCGAGGCGCACGGCTCGCTCGACAAGATCGTCGCGCAGATCGGCCAGGACCCGTTCCGCGAGGTCGCCCGGATGCTGATCCTCCGGTTCACCGACGACCTGTGGAAGGACCACCTCCTGGCGCTCGACCGGCTCCGCCAGGGCGTCGGGCTCCGCGGGTACGGCCAGCGGAACCCGCTGCTCGAGTACAAGAAGGAAGCGCTGCAGATGTACCTGATGATGTCGGCGATGCGCGACGAGTCGGTCATCACGCGGCTGTTCCACACCGAGGTCCGCGCAGCGCAGGCCGCGGCCGAGGTGCCGGGCAAGGCCACCGCGCGGAAGCTCGAGCGGGGGACGTTCCGACCGGCGAACGATCTGTTGTCTGCGGCGGCGAACGCTGCCCGGGCGGCCTCGGCCCCGGCGCCGACCGCGATCCCGTCGGAGCCGGTGCCGGCCTCGCTGCCGCTGCCGGAGCTCCCGGTCCCCGAGCCGGCCCGCCCGCCGCAGCCCGGCGAAGAGGCCCGGCTGTTCGCCCACCGGTACGGGATCCGGCGGAACGACCCGTGTCCGTGTGGATCGGGCAAGAAGTTCAAGAAGTGCTGCTACGACGCGGCGTGGGTCGCGCCGCCCGGCGAGGAGCCCGCCCCGGACGCCGAGGCGGCTCCGGACGCCGAGGTCCCCGAGTCGGGGGCCGCGCCGGCCTGAACCGCGCAGGAACGGACCGGGGTGGTGCTGGCGTCGGCACCCCCCGCGTGCTAAGGCAACCGTCCGCGCAGTACGGCGCGGAATCAGACACGCCGGAGCTCCGGTCGATCCCCGGTGCCCGACTCTCCCGAGTCGGGTCGGATCGAGCCGCCGGCGGAAGCCCCAACCAAAGAGGGACCTCATGAACGTCTCGTTGCGTGACCTGCTCCAGGCAGGCGTCCACTTCGGCCACCAGACCCGTCGGTGGAACCCGAAGATGCGGCCGTTCATCTACGGCGCGAAGAACGGCGTCCACATCATCGACCTCCAGAAAACCGCCAAGGGCCTGGTCGACGCGTCGCGGTTCCTGAACCAGACCGTGTCGCACGGCGGCTCGATCCTGTTCGTCGGCACCAAGCGCGCCGCCCGCGACATCGTGTCCGAGGAGGCCGCCCGGTCGCAGATGTTCCACGTCAACAACCGGTGGCTGGGCGGCACGCTCACCAACTGGCAGACGGTGAAGAAGTCGATCGATCGCCTGGTCCAGCTCGAAAAGGCCCGCGACGAGGGTCGGTTCGACGTGCTGACCAAGAAGGAGGCGCTCGGCGCCCACCGCGAGATCGAGAAGATGAACATCAACCTCGGCGGGATCAAGGGCATGCGCGGCCTCCCGGCGGCGATGTTCATCATCGACCCGAAGAAGGAGCACATCGCGGTCAAGGAAGCGAACACCCTCGGGATCCCGGTGGTGGCGCTGTGCGACACGAACTGTGACCCGACCGGCATCACCTACGTGGTCCCGGGCAACGACGACGCGATCAAGTCGATCCGGCTGTTCACCGCGGCGATCGCCGACGCGATCAACGAAGGCCGCGCGATGTCGACCGGCCGGTCGTCCCAGACCTCCGCCTACGTCGGCGCCGAGAACGACGTCGAAGAGGACGTCGAGGTCGTGAAGCGGTATACGGCCGAGGCCGACGAGGACGCCGAGATCGCGTGATCTCACCCCCCGCGGCTCCGGCCGCGGCCGGGACCGTTGGCGCTCGTCGGGGCGGTCCTCGGATCGATCGACGGGCGCTTTCTTTGTGACCAATCCTGCTCGGACGGGAGTTCTCATGGGTGCGGCAGAAGACGTCAAGACGTTGCGCGAGCGCACGGGCGCCGGGATCCTCGACTGCAAGAAGGCGCTGACCGAGACCGGCGGCGACCTCGAGAAGGCGATCGACTGGCTCCGGACGAAGGGCATCGCGAACGCGGCCAAGAAGTCCGGTCGCGCGGCGTCCGATGGGCTCGTGACCGCGTACATCCACGCCGGCGGCAAGATCGGCGTGCTGCTCGAGGTCAACTGCGAGACCGACTTCGTCGCGCTGAACGACGCGTTCAAGCAGCTGTGCCACGATCTCGCGATGCACATCGCCGCCGCGGGCCCCGAGTACGTGTCGAAGGAAGACGTGCCGGCCGACGTGGTCGCCCGGGAGCGCGAGGTCGCTCGCCAGCGGGTGATCGAGGAGGGCAAGCCCGCCGCGGTCGCCGATCGGATCGTCGAGGGCCGGATGTCGAAGTTCTTCGACGAGGCCTGCCTGCTCGAGCAGACCTACGTGAAGGACGACAAGAAGACCGTCCGCGAGGTCCTGACCGACGCCGTCGCGCGGATCGGCGAGAACATCAAGGTGCGGCGGTTCTCCCGGTTCGTCGTCGGCGAGGGCCTCGAGAAGAAGTCGACCGACTTCGCGAGCGAGGTCGCCGCTCAGCTCGGGCGGTGAGCCGGATGGACGAGTACCTCGAGGCCATGAAGTCCGACATGGACGGCGCGATCGACGGGCTCAAGAAGGAGCTCGGCAAGGTCCGCACCGGCCGTGCCACGCCGAAGCTGGTCGACGGGGTCGTCGTGCCCGTGCAGTCGTACGGGACCACGATGCCGATCAACCAGCTCGCCACGATCCAGGCGCCGGACCCGCGGCTGCTGACCATCGCCCCGTGGGACAAGTCGACGATCCCGGACATCGAGCGGGCGATCCTCGCCGCCGGCCTCGGGTTGAACCCGAGCAGCGACGGCCAGATCATCCGGGTCCCGGTGCCGGCGTTGACCCAAGATCGCCGGAAGGACCTCGTGAAGCTCGCGCGCAAGGCCGGAGAGGACACCAAGGTCCGCCTCCGCCACGTCCGCCGTGAGTACAACGAGATGTTCAAGACCGGCGAGAAGGACGGCGAGATCGCCGAGGACGAGTGTCGTCGCCTCCTGGACAAGGTCCAGGTGTCGACCGACGAGTACGTCAAGGTGGTCGACGATCTGGTGGCGAAGAAGGAGGAAGAGGTCCTCGAGGTGTGATGAGCGCAGCGCTGCCACGGGCGGTCCCGCGCCACATCGCGGTGATCATGGACGGCAACGGCCGGTGGGCGACCGAGCGCGGGCTCCCGCGCACGGCGGGCCACGAGGCCGGGGCCGACTCGGTGCGTGAGATCGTACGCGCGTGCGGCGAGGTCGGGGTCGAGTACCTCACGCTGTACAGCTTCTCCACCGAGAACTGGGGTCGACCGGAAGACGAGGTCGACGCGCTGATGGCGCTGCTCGCCCGGTACCTGCTCGAGGAGCGGGGCGAGCTGATGCACAACAAGGTCCGGCTGCGGGGGATCGGCCAGCTCGATCGGCTGCCGCCGATGGTCCGCACCCTGCTCGACGAGGCCACCCGGCTCACCGCAGGCAACGACGGCCTGCTGTTGACCCTCGCCCTGTCGTACGGCTCGCGGGCCGAGATCGTCGACGGGGTCCGGCGGATCGCGTCCGAGGTCGCGGCGGGTCGGCTGGCGCCCGATCGGATCGACGAGGCCACGATCACCGACGCGCTGTACACCTCCGGCACCCCGGATCCGGACCTGCTGGTCCGGACCAGCGGGGAGATGCGGCTGTCGAACTTCCTGCTGTGGCAGCTCGCGTACGCCGAGCTGTACGTGACCGACGTGTTCTGGCCCGACTTCCGCCGGCCCCACCTCGAGGCCGCGATCCGGGTGTTCGCTGCGCGCCAACGCCGATTCGGCAAGACCGGAGCTCAGGTGGAGTCGACGTGATTACTCGGCTCGGCGCGGCGTTGATCGGCTTGGTGGTCCTGCTGCCGGCCCTGGTGTACGGCGGCCCGCTCGCGGTCGAGATCATCATCCCGATCGTCGCGGTGGTCTGCCTGGTCGAGTACGCCGGGATGGCGTTCCCGACCGATCGTGCGTCGGGAGCGCTGGTCGGCGTCGGGTGGTTCGCGGTGTACGGGTCGTCGGTGTACGCCGGGGCCGGCGCCGGGCTCGCGGTCTGCGGGTTCGTCACGGTCGGGGCGCTGCTGTGGTCCACGTTCCGGCCGGGCGCGTCGCTCGACGGAGCCGCCGATCGGGTCGGTCGGATCGTACTCGGCGTCGGGTACGTCGGGCTGTTGACGTTCCTGGTGCTGTTGCGCCGCCACGAGCACGGGATCGGGTGGATCTTCATGGTCCTGGTGGCGAGCTGGCTCGGGGACACCGGCGGGTACTTCGCCGGGCGGTTCCTGGGTCGTCACCCGATGTACCCGAAGGTGAGTCCGAAGAAGACGTGGGAAGGGGCGTTCGGCGGGATTACACTAGCCACCGTGGGTACGTTCGTCGTCAGGGCGGTGGGTCTGCCCGAGCTGTCCGTGGTGGATTGCCTCGTGCTCGGGCCCGTGCTGTGCGCCGCCGGGATCGTCGGCGACCTGTCGGAGTCGATGCTGAAGCGGGCGTTCCAGGTCAAGGATTCCGGGTGGATCATGCCCGGTCACGGCGGCCTGCTCGACCGGATCGACTCGGTGCTGTTCGTGGCGCCGCTCCTGTTCGCGTGGGTGACCCTGGTGGAGGGCTAGACCATGGAGATCGTCCAGTGGGCCTTGGCCGGCGGCGTGATGGTCGGCGCCCTGGTGGTGATCCACGAGTTCGGCCACTTCCTGGTCGCCCGGCTGTTCGGCGTCGGAACGCCGGTGTTCTCGTTCGGGATCGGCCCGCGGGTGTGGGGCGTCGACGTGGCCGGCACCGACTTCCGGCTGTCGCTCCTGCCGATCGGCGGGTACGTCCAGATGGCCGGCGCGGACCCGTTCGGCGAAGAAGACTCGAACGACTGGCCCGATCCTGCGCAGGACTTCATGCGCAAGCCGGTGTGGCAGCGGCTGCTGATCATGCTCGCCGGGCCGGCGATGAACCTCGCGCTGCCGTTCGTGTTGTTCACCTCGGTCGCGATGCTGGGCGAGCCCGTGTCGGACAACAAGATCGGCTCGGTGTTCGCGGGTTCGCCCGCGGCCGAGGTCGGGCTGCGCGCCGACGACCGGATCGTGTCGGTCGACGGCCAGCCGGTCGCGGTGTGGAACGACGTGCTGCGGGCGGTGGATCGGGCCGAGGGGCCGATCGCGATCGCGGTCGACCGCGCCGGGGAGCAGGTGTCGGTCACCCTGCCCGAGCCGTCGAGCCGGATGGGCCGGATGGGCCGCACCGACGAGCTCGGGTTCGACTGGCTCCGGCCGTCGTCGGTGGTCGGCGTTCCGGATCCCCGGTCTCCCGCCGGTCGGGCCGGGATCCGGTCCGGTGACGCGATCCTGGAGGTCGACGGCACGCCCGTGTCCACCTGGTACGCGCTCGAAGCGGCGCTCGCCGCGCCGGGCGAGCCGGGCGGGGCGCACGAGGTCGTCCGGGTCCGCGCGGTCGACGGGGCGCTCGACCGGGCCACCTTGACCCTGGCGCCGGATCCGACCTGGCAGTTCTCGCTGGTCGCGACCGACGCGTTCGGGTTGGAGCCCGGCGGCACCTACGTCGGGGTGGTGGACGAGACCTCGGCGGCCCACGCCGGCGGGATCCGCCCGGGCGACCGGATCCTCGCGATCGACGGGACGCCGGTCGGGAGCTGGCCGATCGTGCTCGAGCTCGTCGGGCGGACCACCGAGGGCGGGTCGACCAAGCCCCGCGAGCTGCACATCGACCTGATCCGCGAGGGCGTCCGGGTGTCGCTCGCGCTCACCCCGACCTACACGCGCCAGGTGATCGGCCCGGACGTGACGTTCCGCCCGATCATGGGCGTGCGCCAGCTGCCGGACATGATGGTGACCGGCGACGTGGTGCGCAAGTACTACGCGTTCGGCGAGGCCGCCGCCCGCGCCACCGACCAGACGTGGGAGCTGTTCTCGCAGACCGGCCAGGTGCTGTGGAAGTTCCTGACCCGCGAGCGGCAGTTCTCGGAGACCGTCGGCGGACCGGTGGCGATCTTCCGGGCGGCGGGCGAGTCCGCGGAGGGCGGGATCTTCCCGTTCGTTCGGATGATGGGGATGATCTCGCTCAGCCTCGGGATCGTGAACCTGCTGCCGATCCCGGTGCTCGACGGCGGCCAGATCCTGTTCTACCTGTACGAGGCGGTCCGGGGGCGGCAGCTGCCGCAGTCGTGGCGCGAGCGGATCCAGATGGTCGGGGTGCTGGTGCTCGCCGCCGTGTTCCTGGTCGCGTTCGTCAACGACATGAGCAGCTGGCTCGGCGGATGACCGCGGTCCTCGCGATCGACACCGCCGGGCCGGTGATCGGCGTGGCGGTGTGGGACGGGTCGCGGGGGGTCGGGGCCGAGCGGGTCGCCCGCCTCCAGCGCGGCACGGACGAGCTGC
>JBEBJW010000143.1:0-9781 GCA_040079715.1 Myxococcota bacterium
GCGCGGTGCTCGCCGGGTTGTGCCTCGGTCCGTGGCTCGCGCGGGCCGCGGCGCCGTGGTGGGTGCTCGGGGCCGCGGTCCGCGGGCGCCACGCGGCGGCGGTCGAGCGGCTGACCTGGTTGGTCGCGATCGACGACGGCCTGCTGTGGATGCTGCCGACGCTCGCGGGGTTCGACGGCAACACGACCCTCGCGCTGGCCTCGTACGACGCCTCGCTCGCCGTGTCCGGGCTGGACCCGTCGTTCGAGGCCGACCTCCGGTGGGGCCGGGCCGAGCTGTGCCTCGACGCCGACCGGCTCGACGAGGTGGACCGAGAGCTGTCCCGCTTGCGCGAGCTGCACGTCGATCCCGCCGTGCTCGCCGCCCGGCTCGCGGTCCGGACCGGCGCGGTGACGGCTGCGGATCTCGACGCGCTCCGGGCCTCGGCCGACGCCCCGGTGGGGTGGCTGACGCGGCTCACCGGGTTCGATCCGCGGGCCGAGCGACGGGCGGACCTGGCGTGGGCCTCGGCGGTCGCCGGGCAGCGCGCGACCGCCCGGACCGAGCTCGACCTGGCGCTGGCCGAGGTCGACCGCGCCTCGCCGCTGGTGGCCGCCCGGGCCCTCCTCCGGCTCGGGCGGGCGGCCGAGGCCCTCGGCGACCGGACGACCGCCGGGGCGCTGTGGCGACGTGGACAGGCGGCCGATCCGGGCGCTGCGGGCGTCCGGTGCGCGGGCTCGCTGTCGACCCTCGGGGCGATCGCGGGTTGACCGGAGGTGCGGCGGGGTCGGACGCCGATTGGCCGGTGACGGATGTGGCTCACCTCCGTCGCCCTCGCCGCCGGTCCCTCGCTCGACTACGCAGCGTCTCCCGACCCGATGGACGGCCCGCTCCGCGCGATCCGGATCGAGCTCCGGATCACCGGAGACGCCGACGGTCGGACCACGGTGGCGCTGCCGCACCGGTGGGTCGGCGCCACCGACTACGCGAAGTACGTCCAGGACCTGACGGTCGACGGCGCGACCATCGACCGGCGGACCGAGGACGCGCTGGTCCTCGTCCATCCGCCGGAGGCCGCGATCGCGGTGCGGTACGCGATCGGATCGGCGTGGGACGAGGATCCACCGGGCCGGATCACGGTCCAGCGGCTGGTGGTACCCCCGGACCTGACCGACGAAGCCCGCGATGCCTGCGTCGCCGCCGTCGCCGGAGCCTGAGTCGTCCTATCCGGACCAAGCCCTGTCCGCTCATGGGTCCAGCGCTGCGAAGAACGCGCGGATCTCCCGGGCCGGCTCCTCAGCGACCACCGGCGCCCAGTCCGTCGGCAGCAGGCCGGCGAGATCGCGCCACCGGAACCGGCGGTCGACCAGCATCACGACCCCGCGGTCCTCCGGACGTCGGATCAGGCGCCCGGCCGCTTGGACCACCCGCGTCATCCCGGGTGCCAACGACGCGTACAGGAACCCGGCGCCGTAGGTCCGCTCGAAGTGCTCGCGGAGCAGGTCGCGCACCAGCCCGATCGGCGGCAGCGCCGGGCTGACCACGAACACCGCCGACAACGCCCCCGGCGGCAGGTCGATCCCCTCGGCGAACACCCCGCCGAGCACGGCGCACAGCACCTTCGGCGGCCCGTCCTCCCCCAGGCGCGCGAGCGACAGGGCCCGGTCGAGGTCGGACATCCCCGCGCGCTGGACCACCAGCTCCCGGCCGGGGACCGTCATCCGCCCGACCAGGTCGTCGAGCATCGCGAACGACGGGAAGTAGATCGCGACGTTCCCCGGTACCTCCGCCACGCAGGCCGACAGCAGGGCCGCGGTGGGCGTCGCGTGCTGCTCGCGATCCTTGAACGCGGTCGACACCCGAGACGCGATCACCACGCGGCGGCGGTCGGCCGGGAACGGCGACGGGACGTCGACCCAGTCGAGCCGCTCCGGATCGAGGCCCAGCAGGTCACGGTGGAACCCGATCGGCGCGAGGGTCGCCGACAGTCCGACGAACCCGCCGAGGCGCGCGATCCGCGGCCCGATGTACGCGCGCGGATCGAGGTTCACCCGCTCGATCCGCTCGCGGCCCCCGCTCGCCGAACCCTGGCCCGCCCCGGCGATCGTCACCGTGTCGGCGGCGGTGTCGGCGTCGAGCGACCCGGCGAACCGGAGCACGTCGCGGGCGAGGGTCAGCCACGGGTCGTCGCCGGCCGGGGCCCGGTCCGCCCGGAGGATCGCGTAGTCCACCGCGACCGCGTCGACCGCGTCGGCGATCGCGCGCAGCTCGTCCTCCGGGAGCTCGGTCAGCGCGGCGTCGACCGGTCCGGTCCGCCGGACGATCCCGGCGATCAGGGCCTCGACCCGCTGGGCGAGCTGGACGAACGGCGCGAACTCGGCCCCGAGCGCCCACAGCCGGTGCGCCGCCTCCCGCGCGACCGCGGCGTCGAGCGCGGGGGACAGCCAGTCCCGCGCGCGATCCACCAGCTGGTGGACCTCGTCGACCACCACGATCCACCCGGCGGCCGCGTCGTCGAACGCCCGCGCGAGGTGGACCGACGGGTCGAACACGTAGTTGTAGTCGCCCACCACGAGATCGGCGTCCTCGATCGCGTCGAGCCCGAGCTCGAACGGGCACAGGGTGTGGTCTGCGCCGAGGGACCGCAGCGCCTCTCCGGTCAACACCGCCCGCCGATCGGCCAACGTCCGGAGCAGCCCGGACCGATCCAGGCGATCGAAGTACGACTCCGCGTATCGGCACACGTCCGGTCGACAGTCCACCACGCCGTTCAGGCACAGCTTGTCACGCGCCGTGAGCTGGACCGTCCGGAGCGGCAGCCCGGCGGCGGCGAGCCGGCCGAGCGCGCGCAGCAGGCCGTCTTGCTGGGTGGTGCGGGCGGTGGCCCAGAACACCTGTCGATCGGTCCGCAGCGCGAGCTTCAGCGCTCCGACCAGCGCCGCGTCCGTCTTCCCGAGGCCGGTCGGCGCCTGGACCAGGACCGTCCGCCCCGCCTCGATCCCCCACTCGACCGCCTCGGCGATCTCGCGCTGGCCGGGACGCCACACCGCGTGCGGGGTGGGCACGGTGTACGCACGTCGCTCCGCCATCCACGCGATCCGGCGCTCCCGATCGGCGCACAGCCGGGTGAGCCGGGCGAGGATCCGTTCGCCCACCCGGTCGCGGTCGAGCGCGACCCCGAGGACGTGCCGGCTGCCGTCCGCCAGCGACACCAACACCAACCGACCGACCGGATCTACGCCGGTCTCCTGTGCCAACATCCACAGGTAGATCTCGAGCTGAGCGAGCCACGCGGGCCAGTCCGACGCGCGGGTCGCGTACAGGCGACGGGCGTCGAGCGGGGTCGACTTCACCTCCTCGACCACCACGTGGTCCCCGTCGCGCTCGACCCCGTCGATCCGCCCCCACACGGTCGCGGTCCAGTCCCCCACCGCGAGGGTCCGCTTCACCACGAGCTCCGCGCGGTACCGGTCGGTCTCGGCCGCGCGCTCGAGCTGCCAGTCGAGGTGGACCTGCCGACCGGCGGCGGCGCGGGCGGCGCGCGACTGCACCAGGCTCATCACCAGGTGCCCCGTCGCCCCCCCTTCGTCCGCCAGATCCCGCACCGACAGCGCGATCGAGCGGGCGCCGTCGTCGAACCGGATCGCCATCCCGGGGCAGTAACCCCCGGACCCCACCCGGTGGTACCGTCTGCAGTGCGGGCGGGTGCGTCAGGGGGGATCCGATGCGGAGGTCAGCGGTGCGAGTGCCTGCGATGGTGCTGTTCGCGGCGATCGGGGGCTGCGTCGAGTACGAGAGCCACTCGAACGTCGACCCGAACCTCGGCGTCGACGACGGCGCGGGCCCGCCGGATCCGGCCGACGTCCCCGAAGGCTCGTGGCTCGACGCGTACGATCTGCCCCCGGCCGACGTGATCGACGTGATCGTGTACGGTGACACCTCGTCGTCGATGCAGGAGGAGCTGCAGACGATGGGGAGCGTGGTCCGCGAGTTCGTCGACCGCCTGGCGGAGAACGTGTCCGATTGGCAGCTCGCCGCGGTGACCGGCAACACCGGGTGTGCGGTCAACGGGATTCTGACCCCAGCGACGCCGGCGTTCGAGGACCTGTTCGCCGACGGGATCGTCACCCCTCCGGCGGACACCGACGAAGACGAGATGGCGTTCCAGAACACGGCGATCGCGGTCGAGCAGTCCGGCCCGGGGCAGTGCAACGACGGGCTGGTCCGCGGCGACCTGCTGTACCTCGTGTACGTGTCGGACGAGAACGACGAGTCGCCCGGGTTCGACAGCGGCGACGCCGACTACTGGCGCGGCTACTACGACCGGATCGCGGCGATCCACGGCAACCCGGCCGCGATCGTGATGTCCGCCGTCGCCGGGCCGGTGCCGCTCGGGTGCATCGGCGCGGACCCGGGGCAGGGCTACGATCGCGCGGTGGCCGCGACCGGCGGCGAGTTCCTGTCGATCTGCACCGACTGGGCGAGCAAGATCGACCTGCTGGCCGACGCGGGCACGATCCGCGACCACTTCCCGCTGACCGACGTGCCGGATCCGGCGACGATCGAGGTGTGGGTCGACGCGGTGGCCCGGCCGGCCGGCGACTGGGAGTACCGCCCGGCCGGGAACGAGGTCGTGTTCGTCGCGAACCCGCCGCACCCGGGCGACAAGGTCGACATCCTGTACGCGATCGCCGGGCGGTGAGCCGATCCTCGGCCGGGCTGGCGGTCAGCCGAGCAGGCGGTCGATGTCGGCGGCGATCTGCGCCGGGGTGGTCCGCGGGGCGTACCGCGCGACGATCCGTCCCTCGCGATCGACCAGGAACTTCGTGAAGTTCCACTTGATCGACCGGGTGCCGAGCACCCCGGGCGCCGCGTCCTTGAGCGCGGTGAACAGCGGGTGGGCGGTGGTGCCGTTGACGTCGATCTTCGCGTGCATCGGGAACGACACGTAGTACCGTGACGTGCAGAACAGCGAGATCGACAGCTCGTCCCCCGGCTCCTGGTGGCCGAACTGATCGCACGGGAACCCGAGCACCGCGAGGCCGCGGTCGCGGTACTGCCGCCACAGCGCCTCGAGGCCCTCGTACTGGGGGGTGAACCCACAGTGGCTCGCGGTGTTCACCACCAGCAGGACCTTGCCGCGGTACTCCTCGAGCGATTCGACCGCGCCGTCGATCCGCGTCACCTCGGTCGAGTAGTCGATCGTCGCCACGGCGCCCCCCGTGCGCACGTAACCATTCGTCGCGTCCCGACCGACAACCCTTGATACAACTTGTTTCGCCCGGTCCGCCGGGTGATCGGCTAATACCTCCTCCCCCCACTTCGGGGTCGGATCGAGGAGGAAGGCTCATGTTCGTGCTGCTGGCCCAGATCGCTGCTGCCCAGAGCGTCACCACCGCCGGATCGTGCCCCGGCGTGATCGACATCGACATCCAGAACTTCACGCCCAACGGCCAGTTCGCCCTGCTCACCGGCAACGCCGGGGGCAACTCCGCGATCCCCGCCGGCCCGTGCGCGGGCACCCAGACCCAGCTCGGCAACCTGACCCTCCGGGTGCTCGGCAACCTGAACGCCGGCGGCGACGCCAACCTGACCCCGAACGTGCCGGCCGGCGCGTGCAACCAGGCGGTCCAGGTCCTCAACGTGTCGAACTGCCAGCTGTCGCCGCCGACCACGCTCGGCTCGCAGTGCCAGCTCCCGAACGTCGCGGTCCCGTCCGTCGCGCCGGTCGGCGTGATGACCGATCCGTCGTTCTTCGGCGTCCACAGCTCCGGGATCGTCGACAACGGCCTGCGCGGCGACGTGACGTTCACCAACGCCCAGCTCGGCGCGATCCCCGCCTCGGCCGGCCTCGTGTTCGAGTTCTTCGACGCGTCGTTCGTGTCGCTGTGCACGATCACCTACGACCTGTCGGACGCCGTGGTCGACGCCGGGTTCACCACCGACTCCGGCGGCGTGGCGATCGACCCGGTGTCGTTGGCCCTGACCGGCGGCGACTCGACCTGCGGCAAGGTCGACGCCGCGGTGTTCGGCACCCGCGACCTGCGCGACTTCCTCGCCACCACCGACTGGTCGATCGCGTACGGTCCGCTCGCCGGGCAGTTCGGGACCGACCTCGAGAACGCGGTCGTCGCGAGCGGCCAGAACTTCGCCCAGGACTGGGATCCGTTCGTGTTCACCACCTACGTCGGCAACACCGGGAGCCCGGCGTTCGACCTCGGGTACACGTTCCAGTTCGACCGCACCTGCGACGAGGTCCGCCTCGACAACGCCGGCCTGCTGATCGACCTGCTCGGCGCCCCGACCACCCCGCTCGACTCGTTCGCGTCGTCGACCTCGTTCTACGTGTTCGCGCTGTGAGGAGCTGACGATGCGCCGGACGATCGGGATCTCTGCCGTCGTCGCGATCGCCTGCGCGGTGGGGCTGTCGTGGCTCGCTGCGCCGGATCGCGGAGCTCGGATCGAGCCCGGTCGACCGGTCGCGTCGGTCGGCGCCGCGGACGCGGCCCCTGGCGGTCCCGTGCCGGGGCTGCCGTCCGAGCCCCCGACCTCGCCGGTCCGGGGTCGGGCGGCCCCTCCGGGCACCCGAGGGATCGTCGCGATCCCGCGGGTCCCGGCCCGCCCGGAGGCCCCGCTCGGGGAGGCCTCGGCGGCCGACCTCGGTGACGGGCTCGAGTGGGACACCGTGGACTGGGAGGTCGAACCCGACCCGACCGAGGCCGACGGCGGCGCCACCACCGTCCACGACCCGGTGTGGTTCGGTCGGTAGATCGGACGGACGCCGGGAGTTACTGTCCACGGTGTCCACCGCGACCACCTTGTCATTCGGGACCACTCGGGTCGAGCTGACCGAGCTTCGGGCGTACTCCGTGTCGGGCGAGCAGCCGCTCACTCCCCTGGAGGTCGAGCTGCTCACGTTCCTCGTCGCGAACCGCGGCACGACCGTCTCCCGGGAGCGGCTCCTCGCCGAGGTCTGGGGCTACTCGACCAAGTCGGTCACCCGAGCGGTGGACAACACCGTCTCGCGATTGCGGCGAAAGATCGAGGCCGACCCGAGAGACCCGCGATGGATCGTCTCGACCCGCGGGGGCGGCTATCGACTCGAGCGCGATCCGGCCGAAGAGGCGCTGATGCGGGTCGGGAACGTCCCGGCAGCCCGAGACAGCTTCGTCGGTCGAGCGCACGAACTCGCGGCGATCGGGGCTGCGTTCGGCGCGAGTCGCCTGATCACCCTCCTCGGCCCGGGGGGTACCGGCAAGACCCGCCTCGCGTACGAGTTCGCGCGGCAGGGCGCTGTCCGGTACCCGGGCGGAACCTGGGTCGTCGACCTGACCCAGGCCCACGATCGGAACGACGTACTCCAGTCGATCGCCGCGGCGGTTCACGTCCCGCTCCGATCGGGGGATCCCACGGCCCAGCTGGCGGCTGCGCTGGCGCACCGGGCGTCGATGCTGTTGGTCCTCGACAACTGCGACCAAGCGACCGACGGGGTCGCCGATGTCGTGTCGGTGTGCCTCGACCGCGCTCCGGACCTTCGGGTGCTCGCCACCAGCCGTCAGCCGCTGAGGCTCCGAGGGGAGCAGCGGCGACCGGTCGAGCCACTGACGCTGCCCAACCGCGACACGCTCGACGCCGCCGAGGACAGCGACGCCGTGGACCTGTTCGTTCAACGCAGCCGGTCGGCGGTTCCGGGGTTCGCCCTGACGACGGGCAACGCCGCCGAGGTCGCCCGATTGGTGTACCTGCTCGACGGTCTCCCGCTGGCGTTGGAGCTAGCAGCCGCCAACACCGACCATCACAGCGTTCGCGAGCTCGCCACCGGTCTGAAGGAGCGGCTCGACGGGCTCACGAGCGCGGAGCGAGACCGGCCGGACCGCCATCAGAGTCTGTCCGCGGCCCTCGATTGGGCGTCGGGCCGCCTGAGCCCGGCGGAGCGGCAAGCCCTGGCTCGGTTGTCGCAGTTCGAAGGTGGTTTCACACTCGAGGCAGCCATTGCGGTGGTCGCGCACGAGGACGCTGAGGCGTTGCTCCGGTCGTTGGTCGACAAGAGCCTGGTGCGGACCTGGGTGAGCCGATCCACCGGCGCGGATCGGTTCGGGCTGTTCGTGACGATCCGCGTCTGGGCCAGAGAGACGCTCACCGATACCCACCCGCTCGCGACCGAGGACCGGTTCGTGGCCTGGTTCGCGAGCTACGGCGCACCGGACGCCAGACGCGCGCTGAGGCGGTTCGGAGGCCCGGCGCGCCGACGAGCCCTCGCCGAGGAGCTCGACAACTTGTTCGCCGCCGCTCGGATCGCCATCCGGCGCCAGGACACCGGTCTGGCGGTGGCGGCGTGCCGCGCGACCTGGGAAGTGCTGTTCGTCACCGGGCTCGTCCACCTGGGCGCAGCGCTCGCGGACCAGATCCTGCAGCTCCCAGGGCTCCTGATGGCCGATCGGGCCGCGATCGAACGGATCGCAGGGCTCGGCCGCGATCGGGCGGGAGACCCGGAGGGCGGGATGATCCACTACGAGGCCGGCCTCAGCGCCGCCCGCTCCGCCGGAGACCGGGAGACGGAGGCGATGATCCTCGGCAACATCGGAGGCCTCCACTGGCGGGCAGGTCGGATCGACGACGCCGAAGGCCTGTACCGGGCGGCGCTGAACATCGGGCGGGAGATCGGCGATCGCGACCTGTGCGCCAGCACGAGCACGAACCTCGGCCTGGTGCACCGGGCCCGGGGGCAGGTGGAGCTCGCCCTCGATGCCCACGTCGAAGCCCTCGCGATCCGTCGCGAGAGCGGGGACCGGCTGAACGAGAGCCACGCCGCAGACCAGCTGGCGATCCTCCTCGGTCACCTCGGCCGATTCGACGAGGCGGCGGAGGTGCGGGAAACGGCGCTCGAGGCCGCGCGGGAGGTGGGCGATCGGTGGTCGGAGGCGATCCTCCTCGGAAACCAGGGCAACCTGGAGTGGCAGCGGGGAAACCACGACCAGGCGCTCCCGCTGCTGATCGAAGCGTTGGCTGCGCATCGGTTGGTCGGTGATCGACGTTCAGAGGCCCTGATCCGCGGGACCCTCGGCGTGGTCCATGCCGAGCTCGGCCAGTTCGACCAGGGCTACCAGCACCTCGCGGCGGGGCTGGCGCTCCTCCGGGAGAGCCACGATCGACTGCGGGTCGCGGCGTTGCTCGGCTGGTTCGGCTGGATCCAGGCGGTCCGTGGGGAGCGGGCCGAGGCCGAGCGGAGCTTCGCGGAGGGCGAGGACGCGCTCCGCGAGATCGTCCAGCCGGGGGAGCTGGCGCAGCTGTACACGCTCCGGGCGCGCGCGGAGCACGGCTGGGGAGACCGCCATGCGGCCCGCCGGACCCTCGCCCGCGCCCGGTCGCTCGCGCACGAGGCGGGGGTCGGGCCGACCTCCTCGATCGCGGCCCGACTCGCGGCGACGGAGGCGCTCGTCCGCTGACGGGCGCCCACGCCCGTCCGCCCAGCGACGGCGTCGCGGGACCTGCGAGACTCCGCACCCTCACGGCGCCGCGGTTCGACGGCGCGACGCGGCAGCCAACCCGGCCGCGCCCACTCCCAACAGGACCAGCGCGGTCGGCTCGGGCGCCGAGGTGATCTGCTCAGCCTCGTCGGTCACCACCTCGCGGTCGAACGCGTCGGCCTCGGCGGAGGCCTGCGCGAGCCGCTGGCGTTGCGCCTCGTCGACCAGCACGATCATCGACGACCACGGCGTCACCACGTGGTTCGCGACCGCGATCGCGTGCCGGGTCGCGAGGGCGTCCGGCGACGGGTCGAGCGACGCGACGAGGCGCCGGA